>JAFQPT010000391.1 GCA_017411665.1 Oscillospiraceae bacterium
AAGATAATAGTAAATTATCAGTTATCCATCCCATTACTCTGTCCAACCTGCAATTTATTTCGAGGATTCTTTTCAGTTAAAATTTCTTTTTGTTTACTAGAAGAAACATGAGTGTATATCTGGGTTGTGACAATCGATGTATGTCCCAATATTTTTTGAATATACCTGATATCAACACCCTCATCTAAAAGCAATGTAGCAAAGGAATGGCGAAACATATGTGGTGTAATATGTTGTTTAACCATTGCTTTACTTGTACACCTTCTAATCATGCATCTGACTGATTGTTCTGATAGACGATTACCTAGTCTATTTATAAAGAAAAATGGAGTCTGAGTTAATTTTTGAATACGAATAGAATAATATTCACGAATGGCCGATACAACATTTTTATTACCAATATAGACTAATCGTTCTTTTGCTCCTTTTCCATGAATAGTTACCACCCCAGTAATTAGATTAATATCGCTTACTGTAAGAGAACATAATTCAGAAATACGAATACCTGTAGAAAATAGTAGTTCCAATATTGCAATATCTCTTATTATTACTTCATAATTATTTACAGATAGCAGTGATTTACACTCAAGTTCAGAATATAGTACTTCAAATATTTTTTGAACATCCGATAAGGCAATTGTTTTTGGCAATACAAAAGGTTCTCTGAATCTCAAATTAATTCTTACTAACGGATTTTCGTCAAGTAGTCCTTCAAATACAAGATTATTAAAAAAAGCACGAAGTGATGCAATTTTTCTTTTTACTGTCTTGGGTTTATATGAACTCTGTATTTTAAAAATGAAACTAGATATATTTTCACGATTGAGTTCACCAGTTGTTTCATATGATATAAATTCAGAAAATTGTATTAAATCAATACGATATGCTTTTTCAGAATGAGGACTTAATTTTTTTTGGAATCGACATCGAGACAAATAGTTAGTGATTTCGTTCTCTAATGAAATAACCATGCATATTAGATTCAACTGATAATCATACAAGTATATGATATTGAACCTATTATCAGAATATCAGGAGGAAAATATTTCATATAGTATCTCTTATGGTTGATATGTGTTATTATCGGAAAAAAGTATATTTTCAATTTGACAATATCTGTTTTGTAGTACTTTCATCAATGTCACCATATTTAGTACAGTAAACCTTGAGAGTGTAGATAATAACATCTTCTGAGTCTTTGGTATTTCTCGCGGTGACGGTTCCGGTGACGATGGTCTGCCCGTTTTCTCCATCTTCGTCTATGGTATAGGATGCTATACAGTCATGTTTCCCCTTGTGAGAGATGCCATGGATATCTGTAACATGGGCTTTTGGAGAGGTTTTTCCATCGAAAGAGAACCATACAGACATTTCTGCAGTCGTGTCTGCATCAGTGTCTTCAAAGGAAACACGGTAAACCCCAGTTTCACCTTCTGTAGGTGACAACTCGGGGTGACTGACACTGTCACTGTAGTGGAAACCTCCATTCCACACTCCGATAAGATTGTACGATGAGACTATCTCACCTTCTTCTATGATAAGAGAACCTGAGATCTTCGTTGTTGGGGAAGCTCCGCCGTTTATGGTGAGAAGATTAAATTCCTCTGCAATATATTCTGGTTTGAAGGTTACAAAGTGAGCTTTTATGGGGAGGAATGGTCCTGTTTCAAACCATCCGGAAAGGGAGACTTTTATTAACACGTCTCCCGCAGAGGTATAATCAGTCCTAGTTACGGTATAAATATCCGTTGTTTTATGGAATCCAAAGAATGCCAGCAGTTTCGGGAAGAATGACATCTGATTAGTATCAGTATTTTCACTGATTCTGACAGTAACGATTGAAAGTGTACCATCTTCAAAAGAAGTTACTTTGAGACGTTCCCCATATGTATAAACACCGGGTTTCATTCCACGATTTGTGGACAAATATTCCTTTACAATCTCATCGTGCTCCGATGGATTTGAAAAGAATAGTTGTTCATCGAGTGTATCTCCTGTTTTCTCTTTGAAGGTTGAGTCTCCATAGAAAATAGTATCTTCTGTGAAATATGTATCTACTGCAGATGCACCTGCAGCATACACAGAAAAAACCAATAATCCAAACAAAATAATTCTTAGTATTATCTTCATGGGTGATAATCAGATGCAGATTATATTAAATATATTGAGCATAAACTAGCACTGTTCAATTTATCCATCCACAATAACTTCAGAGCCAGAAAGACTCATGTACTGTCCGAAGAAATATGGATTTACTGAATATCTAGTAATATGCTGACAAACCTCAACCCGAATTAGATTTTCCTTTTCCAGTTTATCCAGATGCCAGCGAAGGGTAGTTATAGGAATCTGAGTCTCATCGGAAATCTGTTTTTGGGAGATTCCGGGATTTTTCAGAATGGTTTGGAATATGCACTTTCTGTTTTCATTTACCAGAAGTTTCCATGCCTTACTATCCTTTTCAGTTGGGAATGTGCCTGCAGGGTAGTAACGAACAAGCTTATCTCCAGTTTTGTAGATTTTCAGTTCACGTATCAGACGCCTGAGATTATGGGATACAGAACCACGGGAAAAACCGGTAGCTTTGATGATATCGATTTGCTGTGCTCCCGGGTGTTCTTCAAGATAAGCAAGGATAAGCATGTGCCGAGCATCAGGATTATCAGAAAGTTTTCGCCGCGTATAGAGAATAATAATGTAACCAGAGGTAATTATACCAATTATAGTGGTGATGATACCTATGATTATGACAATAAGTTCTGCAGCCCAAACAGGTACATCATGAATATTGAATATGTGAAGAAATAAGGAGACAAAAGAAGGTATTGAGAAGTCAAACTCAGTAACCTCTATTATAGGATCATCAGTTTCATCTGAAATAATATGTGTATTACCTGGCATTACTGTAACTCCAGATAGAGGGTAATGTACCACTCCTTCAATTGCACCACAAGATGTGCCCACTAATATGATAGAAAGAAGAAGCAATACAGTCACATAACGATAGGGTAACATATCACTATATTCAGTAACTGTTAACTATTAAATCAAATGACTGCAATCCAGTGACACTCTCTCCAAATACCTCTATGCGCCACAGACCTGGAAGATTATCATATTCAAGCAATAATATAATTGATCCGTTTGGAATCTGTGACTCATAAGTATCATCAAACTCTGATACAGTAAGACCTCGTGGATTAATTACCTTTAATTTCAGGGAATTATAATTTGGAGGTAATGTCCATGATAACTCAATATCCATTCTTGTAGAGTCTGGAGCAACATAATGATTAAGATAGCGTGTTTGTCCCTGCATAATTGATGATGAAATAGAAGAAGCCGGTTCAATTAATTCCTCTACTACCATCGGGATGATGGGATATTCTAATTCTACTATCTCGACCTCCAGTGAATCAATTGCAGATACTGGGAGTGTACAGGCAGAGAGAAGGAGAACTACTCCAATAACAACAGAATGCCACTTCATACTCATAATATCATCCTATTGAATAAATCACAATATAAATACTTTAAACCTATTCTAGCACTTCTAAAATGCTGAAGATATTCTATAGTACGCTCACAGATTTAAAATAAATTTCTGCATCTATAATCTCTTGTTATGATGATAAATCATATGAGAAAATGGATTTTTGGAGTGCTCATTGTAGCGCTCGTATGCATGGTATTTAGCCAGGCAGTGGCTGCTGAAACAGTCACCAAAGAACTGTATGTTGAAGACTCCGATCTCTATGGAGAATTTGAACCTATTGTTCTGCAAGCAGTAAACATTAATACAGCAAACGCAGCAACTCGTCTCACCCTTCAGGAAGAACTTGGGGCCATGCTCTATTTTGCAGATCCAACAGTACATCAGGCAATCATCTTGCAGTACCGTTCCTTATATCCTGAACTCCGTACTCCACAAGCAGATGGGAATACCTATGTCTACATTTATGGCGATCGCCTTACGGTAACCTTTAATCCAGATGGGTCATTACTTACCACAACTAAGAAGGTAGAAGGATTACCAAACTTTATCGGTAAACAGTATTCGAGAGCAGCGACTGCGCAAAGCACAGGAATCTATACTGCCACTATCACCGACTATGGTTTATTCATGATTCCTCACACAATCCTTGAATTAAAAGGATGGTTTGAATATGATGGAAGTTCATATCCAATTCCGCATCTTATCTCCTTTGGAACAACCAAATTCCCAGATGACAGACAAATCATCTATTCTGCAACAAGAATGGTTGACATGCCAGCATACAGTGAAAAAATAGTTGGAGAATTCAAATCTGCATACATAAGCAGTGGGGATGGAATTTGTCACTATATCTTAGAAATCGTATGTGATGTCAACGGAAATGTACACACCAATTCACAAAAACTCTAACCCACTACTTTTTTTTCATACACACGCTATAAAAAAAATACTGCTAGAGAAAGCTCACACTCAATAAATACAATTCTCAATACCTAATTACTTGTTATGATACAGAATCATAATAAAAAACTGGTATTGGGAATAATGGTGGCAGCATTTATCTGCTTAGCATTATCTCCTGCAGTCTCTGCCGAGACTGTAAATGTAGGACTCTATGAAAGTAACACTCAGCTCTATGGCGATGATAACCTGAATTTGGCAGTAACATTTGACAAGTCAGCAATTCCATCTGGTTATAATCGTACAACAGCACAGGAAGAACTGGGAGAGACATTATACAATTCTATTCCTGAGATTCATGATGAAATCATCCAGAAGTATCATGAAAAGTACCCTGAAATGAGCCATCCAACTGGGGGTATTACTTATGTGTACAACTATGGAGATAGATTAGAAGTCACCATTTATGAAGATGGATCGTTAGGAATTTTACGAAACTTAGTATCTCCTGCTCCTGTTATGAACCGTGCTGCAGGACAAACTGCAGTTTTCACTGTTGAATATGTAGATTCTGATTGGTTCTTCCCGGCTCATACAACTGCGAGGATGTCCGCATGGTTTGATTACGATCAGCAGAATGCACCAACCTGCCATCTCGTAGAATTACTTGCAATCAGCCACAATGGAGACAGAACAAGTACAACAACCAGTAATGTAATTCCTGATCAGGTAAATGGACAGACAACCTTAACTGGTATCGTAACCACCCAGAAAGTAAGTGGTGATCTTGACAGAATCCAGTACACCTTGAAAATCTACTGTACCAAGTATGGAGATTTATCAAGTGACAAATCAAAAAGAGAGCTTTAAAATCTTTTTCAGTGTATGAAAATACACTGACCTTACTCTCTCATCCTTTTTTCCCGTTATAAGATATATCACTTATATTTATCAGGTTCATCATCCAATCTACAATACAGAATGAAACCCTATCTCTTCCCAAGCCGCAGACATTCCGGCAGAAAATGCCGTAAACACACCCCACACAGCATATCTGAAAGACTCTATGAAGCGCTCTGGGACAATACCTTAGAGCTTAGAAAGAAGGCAGGAATTATGATTGGTATCTTAGGAATCATCCTGCCGCTTCTAGTTACAGTTTATGCCTCAGACACTGATAAACTGATTCTGGATCCAAGTTTATTTACTATCTTCTTTGGTACACTTCTTATGGTATTCCTGGAGTATTTTGGTCTTTACATCTGCCTGTATCTGACACCAAAGTACGGGCTTTCATGGAATCTTAAAGAACTGGATGAAAAGAAACTTAGGATATTTTCTGAGGAAGTAAGTGAGGAGGACAGGGAAGAAATCTGGGACAATTTACTGGTAGAACAGGGAGCGAAGTACACTCTATACTCTTCGTTATCATCAATACTGGATGTAATTCTGTTCCTCACAATTGGTGTTCTTGCGGTATTCATTCTGGAATTGATTACACCTGTTACTTCCGGCATGTCTCTTGTGACAGTGATGCTGGTGTTTTCCTTTGCATTTAGTGCATGTGTTGCTGAGGCAGTAATCTGGGCTATTGGCTACATTCTTTCTAGTGTATCACCGAAAAGGGCGAGTAGATTTAACAATATAATATATCTTTTAGCCACTGCAGCTCTCTCGATGGTATTCTGGGGGATGTGGTTTTGGAATATGTTTAGCTAAAACTCTGAGTGAATAAAACAGTCCGGGAAAATATGTGTCAAGATACATTATGACACATCTGATTCATGAAATAAAACAGATAAGGGATTAATGAAGAAGAAAATCCCTGAGTTCATGCACCCATTCGGGAGCATTCGATATGAACTCCTGCAGAATCTCTTTCTGCAAATCAACTCCACGAACAGAATCAAGAGCCTTCCCTGTAACTCTCTTGACCTCCTTTGTCAGAGTTACCGGATAGAGGAAAACACCAGATTCCTCCTCCTTTTTCAACCTGAACAAATTAGAAGATTCCTGATTCAGTAAATCTTTGCGCATCTTCTTATGCATCTCATTCTTCAGTGTATCAAGTGTAACACCATTGTCAGAATCAAGAACAACCTTTATAGGATACTCACGTTCATATGAGTAGATTATCCACATCTGATGAATACAGGTATTCCGATTCTCATCCTGCTTGAGAAGATATGAGGCGGTACAGCGAGACCGCAGAAAATTCTTGATAGTAACACTTTCCCCAGATAAATCAGATGCACCGCAAATCTGACCCCAGTTTTTAGACACAACACTCTGATTCTCGGCGCCCAAAAGCAGTGATAAAAATATCAAATCATGTTGTCCTTCACAAAGGACAACGCGTTTTTTCCTCATTACGTACCTCGTAAATCCATCTTCATCTCAACCATCTCTGCAAATGCTTCAGACGGAGTGTAGTTATAGAGTTCATGTTCATCCCTACGTTTTACAATACGGGTAATCTGGATTAAATCCCGCTCCTCCACACTTTCCTCTTCATCATACTGGGAATAGTTTGCAAATGCCTCAATCAAATCATAACTATGTGTTGTCAGAAACACCTGTACATTCAATTTCCTGGCAAGCAACATCAGATTCTCAACAAAAACCTGAAGATACCCGGGATGCATGTGATTCTCTGGCTCCTCTATCAATAGTACACCATCGCGGCACTGCCGAATTGTTGAGATGAGATTCAGGAGAATACTAAATCCCGTTCCATGGACCGTATATGGGAGGAAATACGTCTCATCATTCTCACGGTAAACCACCCCATCCTCCATCAGTCTCTCGACATTTGGTAACAGATTATGTTCCAGGACAAACTTATCCAACTCAATCAACTCAAGCGGGTCAGCAGTTACCTGATAGAACAATTTATCAGAATTGTTGATGAAACGAATGTTTCCTACATTTGCATCTACGTTCTCACTAAATCCATATGACATGCGGCAGAACTGATACAGGTATTCCTGTAAATCTTCAGGGCTAATATCAGCTCCGGCAAAAATACTCTGTGAATCGGCAGCAAGTTTCTCAGAGAATCCTTTATATGGAGTTACATCTATTGATCGAAGATTGCCATCCAATACAGAAAATGAAACCATCCTGGAATTTATCAGATAGTCAATAAACTTCTTCTGGTAAAATGGAGATGGCGTAAACTTTGCATTGTGGAATAATACCAGATTTAATTTCTCAACAATCTTTTCTGAAAAATCAGCGGGCAAATCAGAGAGAGAGCATGAGATGAAAAAGTCATGATTATCAGCTGAAATAGATGCACGTTCAGCATGAACATTAATTCCATACCTATTGAGATATCGACCCTGATTGAAGATAGTCGGAACTTCCTTGCCCATCAAAACTGCATAAATTGCCTCAAGAATTGTGGACTTCCCGGAATTATTTCTTCCAATAAGCAGATTAACCTGTTTTGGTTCATACTGCAGATGAGAAATACCTCGAAAATTATTGATTTCAATCCAAGGAAGCAATGTCATAGATATACTATATTTTGTGCGGGAAGATTAATAATTGTTCTTTCCTGGAATAGGGATCTAAGAGAGACTATGATATTAAGGGAAAGACATTATATCATCCGTATATCTGTACCATATAACCTGATCATAAAACCATCCACCCAAAGATAGGCCACTTCAATAGAATAGATTTCATAGTGAAACATCAACAAGATACTACCACTATATTTTTAATTACGACCAATTACAAAATTACTTTTTATCTATTACTCTATCTTTAGACCATTTATCAAGTCAATCGTAGAGTATATAATTCATGAATATAAATTACTCATTATGTCAGGGAATAACATTCAGCTATCTCATGATGAGTTATCATCTCTTCACAAGGAGATTGATTTGATTCAAAATTGTATTACAAGAATGGCCCAAAATTCATTCATGATAAGAGGATGGGCCATATCTATTGTTGTAATTACCTGGGCGATTATTGGAATTGTAGAGAGTTGGGGGTCTATTGCGTTAATTCTGCTTCTTCTCCCGATATTAATGTTCTGGTACTTAGATGCATTTTTTCTTATGACTGAACGCAGATATCGAGATATGTATAAATCCATTCTTGAAAAACGACTGAAAGATAAGAACTTTGAGAACATGTACGATTTAAATCCAAATAATTTTAAAAATGGATTTATGGATTTGCCAAAATGTATGATTTCAAAAACATTGTGGCCATTTTACCTGTCTTTAATAGTGGTAGTTGTGGTTGCCATAACATTACAGTTCCTTCTCTGTATTTGAATTGGAGTTTAGTGGCAACAATTCTGAGGTAAAATAATTAGGTGATTGATGTCTGACCATCATAATTAGGGAATGGCTGGACAGTTTTTCATCTTTCCCCTGATATTAGATAAATCTTTAATTATATTGTCAGGTTCAATATCTAAGATGGGAATCATGTCTTCAATCTTGTAACCGAAATTAGCGTATGAACATTTTGTTTCAAAGCGATTATTGATTAACTTGAGATTTTCAAGGAAGTTTTGTCTACCAAAATTAATTTCAAGTACTAATTCATGTTTGTCCTTGTAGATATCTACAATTTTATTTTTAATTTCTTCAGCATTTTTAGAATCTTGTTCAGTACAACACAGCAATGTGAGAATACGACATTGCATATCCCATGTATCCTTATTAACAAATTCTTTGAGTTTTGTTTCTTCAGAATACTCCTGGAAGAAGTTACGAACAGATTGGTATGTGTCATTAAGTTGATAAACACCTGATGAATCCTGTTTTGAACAGATAACAAGACATTTGAAATAGTTGTAGAGGGTATTAAACTCAATTGTTTTCTTATCTCCGGGTAATGAGACAGGATTACTGTTGTATTCTATACCTAAGCACTGTAATGATTTCTGCATATTTTCAATGCAAGATGCCGCACACTGTTCTCTTTCTTCATAATTTTTGATTCCTGAGCAAAGCCGCTGCATCTGCGCAAGACTAAGATTCCTGTATCCTTGCTGGCTTTCCCGAAGAAACCGCGATGCATCTGCATCAGCAATGTGCAATTTGAAATACTCTTCAGCCTTATCAAAACACCCCAAACGGAGATTCAATAATCCTAACAGATTGTATGTCTGATTTAATCCGCGCTCTCCAGTTAAGTTGCCTATTTTTTGATAGATATTGATACTTGTCTTACATAAGAATTTGGCTAATCCCAGAATCTCTGCATACATATTTTTTCGGTTCGTTGCATAATCATTATCATCTGGGATTGGTGGAAGGTCGGGGAGCATAGTCATAATTATATGTGCCATTGATCGAAGTGACGCGGCAAACATTAAACTTTGATCAGGTGACATAGCATCACATGAAACTTGTAATTTCAGTGAATCCAGGTTGTGTGAATATGCCTTAACTATCTTATCTTTTCCCTGTAATCTATAGAGTTGAGCCACTGCGAGATGTGCTTCTGCCTCCAGATTTGTGTCTCCAGCGGATTTTGAGCGTTCGATGGCAGTGATACCTTGTTTAATACCCCATTCCATCACTTTACTGTCAGATTTTCTTTGATAAAGTTTGTATGCCAGTTTTGCATCCTGATATGGTGCATTTGCGGAATCTACATGGTTATTCAAAGACCTCATCAAATACCATGAAGCAATATCGGTAACATCACTATCAAAATACTGCAGTATTTCTGCTGAAACCTTTTTATCAATTTCTGGTGTAAGTTTTTCAGACCAGGATTTAATGATAGCTTCAGTATACTCATCGATAGTGTTACTTGTTGTCTTGGTTGCTGATGTTATTGAATCAGTAATTTCTTTATTATCAGGACAGATACGAGAGAAGAGAGATTTGGCATACTCTGCAGTATCAGTTTGGATTAAGTATGCTGCATTATTCTTATTCTGATTACAACAGGTATGAAGTGTGTTGTACATATTATGGTATGATACATCTTTCCATTCCATAAGAGCAGGAGATGTGCTATATTTATTTACTATATCTGAGAAATATGCAGAATCTGATATGATATTATCACCACCCTTTTCAGAAGATGTATGTTTTATCCAATAAATTTTCTTTGGACAGGATTCTGGTTTTGAGAGAACTTTGTATAAATCATATTCATCTCTCAAGCTATGTCCCATAACTACCCATGTATGGTTATGCAGGGCTTCAAGAAGTTTGATTTTGGGAGTTACTGATTCACTTTGATGTTGAGAAAGCAATGTTACTATAGACGCTGAGGTATCATTACCGTCAGGGTCACAAAAGGATCCATGCAATTTAATCAGATAACCTTCATGATAATCCATAGTTTCTGTCTTATTACCCGTAATATCTTTAGTAAATTTTTCAAAATCATAGTTTTTTATGAGACAATGTGTACTATCAATAGTTGTATTGTAAAGTATTTTGTAAGCATCTTCAATCAGGCCGTCAAAATTTGTAGATATGACAATGTTTCCCTGCTGAATAAGAGCAGCAAGCAAGTAGTGGATTACGTTTGGCTCCACAGAATATCCGTCAGCTCTTGCTGTTGCTGTATCTAAAACCTTAAGCGGGAGCAGACCATCTCTTTCTCCCATATGTTTTAACAGAATCTGGAAGAATAATTCCGGGCGTATTTTCTCTAATATCATATTTCTATCAAAGTATTTCAGAGATGATAATTGTTTAAGGCAATTGTCTTGCGGGAAAAGAGACAAATTGGTTGGTGAACTATAGGAGATGCCGGCACCAACAAGGAAGATTACAGGCTTGTTAGAATTGATTTCATCACACAGACAATTTTTGATATATTCAAAGTAGGACGACATAATTACTAATAAATAGTAATTATAGATATATCTTGTGCCCTTGCCAACTTGTCTAATCTCTGTAATATATTCTAGAAGTAACTCGCACTATTTGAAATATTGAATAAAATAGGTATCTATCCTAATTGTTTAGTTGCGTTCACAACAGACTTTATGTTCCATTTACGATAATATCAGCCGCTTCTTTCACTCGTGTTGATGTTTTCTCATAACCTCAGGGTTCAATTGGTTTTTTTTAATCCATTTTTTGCCAAATCAATCTCAATATTAATCCACTTGCTATATGTAGAATAAACTCCTGCTAATATTAGAACAACAGAAGCATGTTTCATTTGCTCATGTATTGCCCATCTCAATTTATTATCTGAACCAGTGACATGAAGTGGATTATCTTTTGGAATAGAATAGTCCTCGTAAGAAAAGTCACAATCATTATCCAGAAGGTTAATTAACTTCTTATACGAATCTGAGTAAGCCCAAGAATAGCTAATAAATAAATTATAAGTTTCTTGGAGTGGACATTCCTATATCTCCAATAGATATATTAAATTCTGTTATTTTTTACCAATTTCCAGTAATGTTTACCAAGTGCTGTTAGGACACATGATTTGCTATTTATAGCAGCATAATACATATGTATCTCATCTTTTGGAATAAGAAGATTCACTCTATTGTAACGCTGAAGAGTTGAAAAGATTTTTGTATTCTTTTCAACTTTTATTTCTGAAGTAGGTTCATAAGAGGGATCCAATTGATATTCTGAATCTGGATCTGCAAAGTATTCTGTAAGCCTATATAATTCCTGAAGAGTTATTGGAGGTGTATTTTTTCTCAGTGATACAAAACTATGTACATTAGTTTTAAACATTGGTCTTTGATCCCATGGACCAAGTGCCTGATCAATATATGCATACACACTTCCTGGAGTGACATCCCCAACAAGATTCATAGCACCACCATTTAATGCCTCAACTAACAATGAGGTAAACACCCCTTTCCCTCCTTTTTCCATTGAATATTCTTCAGGTTTACACGCGGTAAGGATGGTTGTTCCCTCATTTATCAATGAGAAATCAGTATTACATGCTATATTTCCAGCAGTACCAGCATGACAGCAATCAAGAATAATAATTTTATTCCTTGCTTTGGAGGTGGCTGCAATTGTCAAAATATCATGAATTGCCAACCCATTATCACCACGTTTTACATCAGATGTTAGAAGATATCCCCCTGTGTTTTCAACATACCCATGCCCTGAAAAATATAATAATGTTGAATCTACTGCCCCATCAAAGAGCTTTTTTATTTTATCTTTCAACTCTTCTTTGGATAATTGAGTACCAGGATTATCAGCTATATATAATTCTGTTGAAAAGTTTGGTGTGCCATCACCATTTCTGGAGAGTACATTGTACATTGCTGAGGCATCATTTCCACACCCAAACAAACTATTGATATGTTCATAATAGTTAATACCAATGCACAACGCTTTTTTCATATAATTAATAATATCATCATAATAATATATCTTTAACTATTCTATGTTAATATCTCATAAGTATTGTATTAAAAATTATTTAATATATTTCTCATTTCAATCGCATCTAATTATTTATATTGGTAATTAATTTGTGATTTGAGATAGACGTTCCCTACATTCAGAAATATGTTTATCCAAGTATGTTTTATGATAACAACTAGAATTATTAAATTCAGTTTGATTATCAAACATACAAATAGCTTCAGAATAGAACTCTTTTGCCTTTTCAAGCATAAATCTTCTGAAATAGAAATCACCCATATTAATTAATGTATATGTGAGATTATATGCATCATATCCCTTTGGATAACATTTTTCTAAATCCCTCCTAAGATTTAATGATTCTGAATACAGGTTTTCAATAATACTATAATCTTTTTGGAATATATCATTATAGTCATCATATAGATTTGCTAAATTAACAAATGTATCTGCAAGTTTCATATAGTGAGATGTAAGCCCAATTTCCTTAAAATTATTCCTGATATTAAGGGCACATAGATACATTTTTTCAGCATTGTCATACTCACCGCGTAATTTCGATAATCTTGCTAAGTTATAGTATGTATTTGCTAGACTCTCCTGATAATCATAGTTGTTTTTATCTCTGGACAGAAGAATTTTCTTCGCATTTAAAGCTAGTTCATAACTTGACTGCACATCATCTAATTTACAATCTATATTAGGTTGGCTATTTTGATCAATTACTGATTGATATAATAACCCATAATTATTACAGAGCATCGAATAAAGATTAAGTTCCTCATCCATACAATTGATTTTTGAAGTATGAGTTATAAAATAACTAATTTCATCAAAATTCAATAGAACTTTTGCTTTATCATAATTATCTTTAGAATGTACATAATCTTCTCCCATCCAGTACAGTCTACCACAATTAATGAGATTTTTAATAATATTGATTCTATTATTATATGGATTTTTATTTAGAATAACCAATGCATTTTTATATAATCTCAATGCTTTGTCCCCCTCCCCAATTAATTCAAATATTCTTCCTCTTTTCTCCTGAATTGATGCAAAATAAATATCTGATTCAAGTTCATTTTCACTAACAAGTGATTTTAAAAGCTTTTTTGCTTTTTCAAATTTTTTATTAGCTTGATGGAAATCATTCAATTCTAAGTGTAGATTTCCACAATGATATAAGAGATCAATAGTATTTCTCATACTCAATGTCTTAAACCTTAATAATGTATTACAACAGTCAATTATCCTTAATAACTCACGTCGATTAGTATATTCATCAGAGTATGTTATAACTTTCTCCACATTTATTGAAGTGTTTAAACCAAGTAATATCTCATAATATAATATCTCAATATTAGCAATTCTCTTCATTTCCCCTTCTCTTTCTGTAGACAATATTCCGTAGTAATCAAGACAAATATTATAATTAGTTTTTACTTCATCATCGTCAAACTTGAGACCATTAATATAATCTACAATTTGATGATATGAAACACACCATGACTTTCCATCTTTATTTCTTTCAACAAAACCTTTCTCTGAAAGAGATGAAAGTAATTCATCTACATTTCCATAAATTGTAATATTAGAACATGCTCTGCGTAAGACCTCTTGGTTGATATTAAAGAAAATATCATAATCAAATAGAGACAAGAGACGTAAAAATCTAATCTCATCTTCTGTAAGAATCAATTTGATTATCCTTTTCCAAATCTCCTGACTTCCATCTTTAGCATAGATTTCCTTAGAATTATGCTCCAACTCACAAATCATATTTTTATAGGTTTGTTTATCTAAGAGAGAGGGTAAATTTCTAACCATCAAGTAAGAAAAGATAGGATAACCACCTGCTATTTGTTGAATTATATCGATATTATCTTGTACCAATGTTGGATTAATACCCAATATTCGAGCAAAATATAGTAAAAGCTCCTCTACTTCTTCAATAGACGTAACTTCTTTAGAGTATGCTTGTGAATTAACCAGATTATTTTTCTTTGATGTGGCTATTATTGTTATATCTTTATTAAGTAATCTATACACAGATTTATCTGCTAAGTCTATATCGTCTATTAATAATAAAATATTATTTTTATTACATATATTGGCAATCTGATCCATCCTATCAGCATCCGTACCCATTATATTATTATCAGATGATAATGTGTTAAGTATATGATCTAGTGTTAACTTTTCAGACTGCCCCATCCTAATATGTCTTATCTTGTCATTCCTATATCCCGACTTTGAGATATATGCTGAATATCTTGAGAATATAATCGCTTTATCTCCAGTTTCTAATATTCGCAATAAAGTTAATACTTCAGCAAGGGTTGTTTTACCTATACCTCCAGGACCCCATAACAGTAATGACTTTTCAGTATCAATAATCTTATAAAGTTTTTTGAGTTCTGAATGATTACCAACAAAATTTTTAAACTTAAAATTTGGATTTGTATCTGGATGTGCATATCTATCCAAGATATCTTTCACTAAACTCTTGAATATTCGATCCACATTATCTTGGTTACATCTACCTAATGTCTCATTTCCTATCTCAACCATCAATTGTGATAGTTTTGGCATATTATTGAATGTCAGAGAAATTTCATTCTCATCAAATACTATTGAGTTTGAATTTTTCCCAACCTCAGCAACAATATCTTCCCTCTCTTGAATACTCAGTTTATCATAAGTGTATCCATACTTCCATTTAGTACAACAATCCAATTTATTATTGTTTAGAATATCATATATTTTCCACAGATTGCCAAATAAAAATATTAAATGCGGGCAATTAATGCATCTTCCCAGCCTCAATTCACAATGAGTATATGATATTTTTCCATTACAATCATCAGTTCCTTCATGATAATAACATCTCTCAGCAAATTTTATGTTTTCGTTACCTTCCTTCTTTTCTCTTTCATTTAGACATAATTCAGAACATGAATCTGATACATGGCATTCATCAATCAACGACCCGTATTGTGGTGTTAATAAATAGATAATATAATCAGCATTGATTATGCCATAATCCCCATCATGAAAAATGAATTTTTGAGGTGACGTACTGCTCGCAAAATATTCCATTGCACGAGGAGTTACTGATTGTTGTAAACGAGTTAATATTTTTGACCGTACATAATCAAGATCTTTGAAGGTAGAAGAAAGAAAGATATCTAACATAGTCTTAATTAGACTTTTTGATGATATAAATTATTTGTATAATATAGTACATAACATCTTCATATTTCTAAATCATTGAATATTCAAATATCAATAACGAATAATAACCATGTCAATTTTTTGAATATCATAATGGTACTCCATAAAACAACTACCTTATTTAATGTTGAGACAGTGTCAGTAAATATCAAAGACACATTTAAACAAATAATCTATTTCCAGGCATATACAAATATCTAAAATAAAAGAGAGGAGGATAGTGCAGAGAGCCACAGAAAACCTACCGCACCCTCCTGACAACCGTATCAGAATCCGCTAACCCGTGAAACAGCAGCGCACTCTTCACCGAAGCCTTAGAACACCCGAGATGCCGTGCAATCATACTCGCCGAGCCTTCCTCCTTCACCAGCACCGCCAGCTCATGGCGGTCACGCAGCGCAGGAATATTCCTCCACGAAGGAATCATACCACAGAGACCTCCTCAATCACATAATCCATCAGCCGCTCCTCCTTTTCCGTCAGCCGCTCAAACACATGAGCTGGGACAACCTTCGACAACTCAGTCGAATTCATCACCTCATACTTCTGAATATCCGAAGAACCCAGAATTGCCAAAGCCTCAAGATACAGATTCCGCCTGCCGATAATCTTCTCCGCATCAGTCGCCTTCACGTGAACCAGAGAATCAAACAACTCAGGACTATACGCTGCAACCTCTGCAACCTTCACCCTCGTATAACTCCGGTACTTCCCGCACAAAGCATACCGCTCAGACGTCAGCCCTCTATCCAGGATATCAGCTACCTGATGTTTATACTCAACTTCCACAAAGTCAAGCATCCACCGAAGTGCCTCCCTGCATTCATAAAGCCATGCCGCACGGTCAAAACCGCACTCAACAGGACACGGATACGCATCCTGGATAATATCCAGATACTCCTGAGGTGTTTTCATTCTTTATCCTCCTTCATGCTAAACTCTTCTTCGAGAATCCTTCGGACTACCGCCTGCTGTATTCCATACTTATTCCGGATACCGTTAATCGAAATACCCCGGCTGAAATCGGAAACAATCTTCTTCCGCGTCTCATCTGCAACATGTTGAGTAGGGATATCAGAAGTGTACGTTATGTTATGTACAATTCGTGACACGGTGGTACGCAGGCATCCGTATTCGCGGGACAGCTGCACCACACCACAGCCTTCTGCATATTTGCGCCGTATCTCTTCTGCCTGGGTAAAAGTGAGCTTCGCATTTGTCAGAAGCTGGTTTTCTGCAGCAGTTACCAACCGCAGGTTGCAGAGCCGGTTATCCTTCTTGTTTCCGTTTATGTGATCCAACTGAAATCCAAGCGGAACAGGTCCGTTTGCGGCAACCCAGATAATGTGGGATACCGGAAACCTGCTGACAGTCAGATAACCGTTGCTGTTTGTCGTTTCCTTGAGATTTCCCTTCTTCACAGTCGAATAAATCTGCCCGGTATCCAGAGACGGAATCCATTCCCCGGAGCGGATTTTATCCAGGATATACACATCCGACAGGCTACAGAGATTTGCCATTCTCTCCCCCTAAGAACCGGAGTGCTGCAAACACTCCTTCCAGGAACCAGCGGTCCGCATTCGGCGTCGGCGACGAATTGTCGCTTGCGATAATCACCGCACATTTCAACTCCTCCACATCTTTTGGAGAGTAGAAATATGATGTCACAATAAAGTCCAGCATCTGCTTCTGCTTCTCCGGACTCTGCACGAGGCTATGGTCTTTTTCCAACCGCCCGGATGCCCGCGACGCCTGAGGAGCATGCGCCTCCGGCTTAGCTCCTGTATCCCTGTTATGGTCTTTTTCCGACCGCATCAAGAACCCTCCTCGCGTTTAATCCGCTCATCACACCCTCGATAAAGGCGCAGTCAAGGTACGGAGTGCGCGAATGCTCACGCGCCTCCTGCAAAGCACGGGGAACAACCTCATTCATCATGAACTCCCAGCCGGAATCCCCTTCCCGGGAACCCATTGCCGCAAGCATCAGAAACTCTGCCCGAAACGGCTCATCATGATACAGCGATGCGCCCCGCTTTTCCTGCTTCTCCGGCTCGGCAGGATTCCGGTATTTTGTCATGCGACAATCACCTCCTCCTGGTGCTGAAGAGCAGAAATCCGCCTCCTGCGTTCCCGGAAGAACCATTCCTCCGCATCAATAACGCCGGCAGATTTATTCTTCTGCAATCCAAATGCCTTATGGCTGTGCCGTGTCTCCGTAATACCCGGTTCAGCCTCAGTGTTTCTTTTCATAATCTGATTCCATATGATTCCAACTCGCTTTTCTCCGGTCTGTTAAACCGTGTTTGTCATAGATACGCTCCCGGAAGATCTTCTCCCCGGCATAATGCTCCATGGACCTCCGCTGAAAATCAGCAATGCTTTTGCAGCCGAGTTCCTGCATCCTGCGTTCTATGACAGCCAGTTCCTCGGAAGAAACTGTCACTGACAGTTTGTGTCCGAGTTTGCTTTTGGGTTTTAACCGCACGTTCATAGATCTTTCAAATCCTCATACCGCTCTTTGAGCATACGTTTCAACTCCTTCTGCAAAACCTCACCATACGCATGCAGGCGGCTTCTCAGCGCATCTTCACCGCATTCCTGAAGGAATCTGCGCATCGAACCATAGTCACGCTCTATGTCCCCGAAAACGCGGGAGAACAGCTCTTCCGGGTTTGTCATATCCTTCTCGATAAGTCCCTTGAGATACGCTCCCGGTTTTTTCCGGTTCTTCAGGTGGGTGTAGAGGTGTTGTTCGTTTCGTTTAAAGTGCAGCTTGAACTCGCTCGCTTTTTGCGGCGAATTCGCTGTTCTTTGATTGTTGGTGATGCTATCACCAATGAAAAATGCGGGTTAGGATTATTTAATGCTGTGTCAGGCAATTTTGCAAAATGTCTGACATTTTCGCCTGTTTTCCTGGAAATACCGTTATTTGAGCAGATTTTGTCAGACATCCAGTCACGGATTTTTCCGGCTTTCAGAGATGGAGATTGCTTTAATCTGAAGAATACCCGTGCCGCAGGATTCTTTTTCCTGTCTGACATTGTCAGACATTTTGGGGCATACGGATTCTTCCTCCATGCGGGTTCTATGGGAAGAGTTTCATTGCGACGTGAAGAGCTGAGATAGCACTCTCTATCACTTCTTTATGCTCTTCAATCCATTCCCTGCAATAGGCAATGTCCGTTCTGAGTTCCTGCAGTTCCGTATCAGTGAGACGGGGTGATTCCGGAAAACAACTGCTGTATCTGAGGTACTCACTCATCGTTCTGAATCCATAATCACGGGTGTTCTTCTGGATAAGATTCTGTTCCTCTTCAGTAATGCGGAGAGTTATTCGGATGAGCTTTTTCTGCGGCTGTTTTTCCGTCTTGTAAGTTCGACGTTTCTCAGTCATCCAAGTCAAGCGGTATTGCATGTATGCTATTTTGAATTTTTGCCGGGAATTTCTCTGCGCGCCGGATACAAAACCGGGGAAAAAACGATAACCCGGCAAAAAATGAATTCCCGGTCGGAAAATTATATATCAGAGAAGAGTGCCGGAAAACCGAAAACGGAAATCCTTTGAGCAATCGCAAAAATACGGCAGAAACAGCAAAATCAAAAATCATGAAAAATGGTCTTCAGATGCGGTTTAGGAGAGATTCACACGCAGAATCAACCCGTGAATCACTGATTCCTGCTGTGAACTGCTGAAAAACCAGTGAACCGGAAGCAGTGATTTTCGCCGTCTTCGTAAATTTGCTCCAAAGTCTTTAATGTTTTTTACTTACACTAATACAATGGGCTGAAATTTTAAAAAGTGAAAAAACTGTGTTTTCATTTTAAAAAATGAAAAAACATGCTGTTTTCAAATCGAAAAACCTGTTTTCAAGTGGAAACAGAGACACTGATTTTTGCTGTGAACTGCCGGGAGTATTTATAGTACAGAGGATTTTACCGGTTCACACCTAAAAGATATAAAAAGATTTCCGACCGGAAAATCAGAATTTACCCGGACATCGTTTTTTCCATACGACGTTTTGAAAAGAACAGGAAAACAACACAGAATAAAGAAAAATAAAATGAGCCTTTTACCCTACATCGTAGGGCTAAGGCTCGAAGAGCCGCACGCCCTAAAGGCGTCGCGGGGATATGGGCGTTCAGATGCAGTCCTTTAAGTTGAACTTGAACGGACCGAGGTTTCCGCCGTAGTTTCCTGCGGTGATCTTGACGACACCCGGAACTCTGCATGCTGCCTGGACACCGGCCTTCATTGCTGCCTTGACTGCCTCTTCGGAGACACCGTCAATGACAATCTCGTAAACTGCCTTGACGCCTTCCGGAATCTCAGTCTCGAGACCCTTCTCGATAACTGCTTCACGGATGGATGGGCAGAACTTTTCGTTGGTGGAAGCTCCCATGAACTTGTAGTTTAAGGAACCAACCTTGGAACCAGAGGAGACAACTCCTCCCGGGAACGGAGTGATGACACCGTCAACTTCTGCAATTGCATCGACTGCTGCTTCTGCAGCGATTAATGCGGACATCTGGGAGTCACCGAGGATTAAGAAGTTACCGCCTGCAACACCCTTGATTGCGCCGATTTCTTCCTCAACAATGAAGTCGCCGCCCATGATTGGGATGGACCAGCACTGGATTCCGCCAACCTCGACCTTCTTCTCGAACTTGTCTCCGAAGAAGTGGAGCTTGATTGGGATGATTTCCTCTTCGCCTGCGTGTCCGTTGAAGACAGCGGTGGTTGGTGCGGTTAAAACACACTCAGAGACACGCTCTAAGACCTGCTCTTTGAGTGCCTTCTTTCCACAGCAGATGAGGATGGAGTAACCCGGGCGGTTGTCCGGAGTCTCGGATGCCGGGAGGAACTTTTCAATACCTGCTTCACACGGGCATCCGATGGTGGAGGTTGCAAATCCGGTTGCTTCGGTTGCTGCCTTGTATGCCCATTCCTTCGTTACTGCAGTGATAATTACACGGGCTGCCCAGACCGGGAAACCTTCTGCGTAAGTATCCTCGATAATTACACCGTTAAATTCCATAAGTTCACCTATGTAGTGATACCATATGTTTGTAGCGAGAACTAAATAGTACTTTCCTTTCGCCGTATGCCCGTGACGGGCGCGAGCCGAAGGCTCAAGCCGGGAGCAAGTCAGCATGACTTGCGAGCCTGAGGGGCATGCGGAGACTTCGTCTCCTCCGCAAACCTCAAGAGGTTTGCTTATGGCTTGAGCCTTCGGCTCGCGCCCTTAGCCTCTGGGTGTTGGGTATTCGAGATTATGAAAAAAGCGCAGAGGGCATAAATGCCCGAAATTTAAGAATATCCAGAGACTTTGTTTCTATCACAAACCTCAGGATAAAAAAAAACAGGAAAAGAATGTCGAGACATTACTTCCCTGCGTGTTCCTTGATTTTCTGCCAGGCTTCGTCATGATGCCGGGCAACAGAGTCCGGGAATGCCTTTGCCAGGCGCTGAATCTGCCGTTTTGACCGGGAAAAAGCCGCAAAAACATCCTCACGGAAATCCTCCGCATTGTCTTTGAACTCCTCTGCCGCATGTTCAAGACGGTGCTGAACATGTGCAAGATGCGACTTGAGATGCAGAAGCGAGGAAAGCGTCACTGCCAGATCGGCGGCAAACAAGACCAGGAAAACCAGTGATAACGGATTTGCAATATCTGCCGGGATGGAAACGGTAACGCGGGACACCAGCGGCTGGACGATATAGATAATCACCACCGACATCAGCCCGAAGAACAGCGCACTCTTCAGACAAATGCGGCCCTGAAAATTGAACTTCTGCTTCGAATAATCCCACCAGCGGATATGGAATGCACTTTCGAGAATCACGGCAGTCACATATTCCAGGAGCGTACAAATCACCAGACCGCCGAAAAAGACCAGCGGAATATCAACATAGGGAAGATGTGTCAAAATTTCGGAACTGCGGAAAAAAGACATCGCCAGCATCACAAAAACCGCACCGAACCCGTAAACCGGAATTACCGGGCCGTTTAAAAAACCGCGGTTAATGAAATGGCCTGCGCGAATCGAGCAGAACGTTGTCTCCCACACCCAGCCGAGAAAGCTGTATATTGCAAACCAGATGAAGAGCGTAACAATATTTATCATTCACCGCTTTGTTTGCTGTATAAAGTATAATAGCTGAAGATTGCGGCAGAAAAGAAGTACAAAACAGAAAACCCGAGAGGGTGGGTTTTGGGATTTCTCCCAACCCGAAAACCTGTCCAAAGGACAGGAACGGGTGTGTGAAAGACTTACTCGAGGTAGTCCTTCGGGGTTGGAATCTCTTCCTTGAGGCCCTTTCTCTTACGGATACCCTTAACGATTTCCGGAAGCATACCCTGCGGGACCATTGCGAATCCTGCAAAGGACTGGGACCACATTGCACGACCCTCAGTTGCAGAGCGGAGGTCGCCTGCGAAACCAAAGAGCTCTGCGACCGGTGCCTGACCGTTGACAACGATCTGGTCACCCTCAACATCAGTGGTGGAGAGCATACCGCGTCTTCCCTGAATCTGGGAAATTGCTGCACCCATCTGATCCTGCGGAACAGTGATCTGGATGTTCTGCATCGGCTCTAAGAGAGTGTCGCCTGCCATAAGAAGAGCTGCCTTCATACCGCCGCGAACTGCCGGAATGACCTGTCCCGGACCACGGTGGATTGCATCTTCGTGGAGCTTGACATCGTGGAGCTTGATTAAGACATTCTGAACCTGCTCATCTGCAAGCGGTCCGCCGTCGAGTGCCTCGTGGATACCATCGATGATAAGTTCCATGGTTTCGTTGAGGTACTGAATACCCTTGGTACAGTCGACGAACATGTTGGATCCGTAGATGTCCTTGACAGACTTTGCCTCTTCCTTGTCCATACCAAGTGCAACGAGTGCGTCACGGCGTGCGATGTTGTCCATGTTCATGGTAACTTCGTTTGCCTGGATTGCATCGAGGATGTTCTGCGGCATCGGCTCAACAGAGAGGAAGAATCTGTTGTGTCTGTTCGGGGACTTTCCTTCTACAGTGCCGTTGAGTGCCTGTGCGACGGTCTCACGGTAAACAACGATTGGCGGAGAGGTAATGATGTCGACACCTTTGTCTCTCTTGATACGTCCGGTAACGACTTCAAGGTGAAGTTCACCCATACCTGCAATGAGGTGTTCTCCGGTCTCTTCGTTGATGTTGACACGGATTGTCGGGTCTTCCTTACCAACCTGGTGGAGAACTTCGATGAGTTTCGGCAGGTCTTTGGTGTTCTTTGCTTCGACTGCGACGGTCATAACCGGCTCAGAGTAGTGCTGGAGAGACTCGAACGGAGTCATTTCCTTTAAGGAAGTGACGGTAGAACCGACGATTGCGTCACCGAGACCAGTAACTGCTGCGATGTTACCTGCAACAATCTTGTCGACATCGACACGGGTTGGACCCATGAAGATACCAACCTGCTGGAGTCTGTTCGGCTTGCCTGCAGTTCCGGAAACGTAGAGTTCCTGACCGCGGGTAAGAGTTCCGGAGAACAGTCTTCCGGTTGCGACTTCTCCTGCGTGCTTGTCGAAGGAGATATCAGTAATCATGAGTGCGACAGGTCCGTTCGGGTCGCATGCGTACATTGCCTTACCGACAGTGGACTCGACATCGCCGTGCCAGATGATGTGGCATCTGTTACCCTGTGCCTGGAGCGGGTTCGGGAGGAACTCGACGACCATGTCAAGGAGAACTGCGTGAAGCGGGGATGCCTTTGCGAGGTACTTTGCGTCGCCTTCATTGCACTTGTCAATGATAGTCTGGAGGGTGACACCGGACTTCTTCATGTATGGAATCGAGATTGCCCAGTTGTAGAGTGCGGAACCGAATGCGACGTTTCCTTTGCCTGCATCAAGCTTCCATCCGCCGTTGTTGTAGAGCTCCTCGTTCATTCCCTTGATGAGCTTGTTAACCTTGTCAATGACCTTTCCTAAGCGGATCATCATATCCTGCGGGGTAACTTTCAGCTCGTTGATAAGTCTGTCAACCTTGTTGATGAACAGTACCGGGTGGACACCTTCTTTGAGTGCCTGACGGAGAACGGTTTCAGTCTGCGGCATCGGGCCTTCGACTGCATCGACGACGACAACTGCACCGTCGACTGCTCTCATTGCACGAGTAACATCTCCACCAAAGTCAACGTGACCCGGGGTATCAATCATGTTAATGAGGTATTCCTGACCGTTGACTTCGTGAACCATTGAAACGTTGGAAGAGTCAATAGTAATTCCACGTGCCTGTTCTTCCTCGTCAGAGTCAGTCCAGCATGCCTTTCCTGCAAGTTCCTCGGAGAGCATTCCTGCTCCGGAGAGAAGGTTGTCAGAAAGGGTAGTCTTTCCGTGGTCAATGTGTGCTACGATACCGATGTTGCGAATGTGCTTGGTGTCGTTCATCAGCACATTAATACGCTCGACCATTTTCTTTCCGCGTGACATTTTCTTTCACCTGAAAAATAAATTGTATGGGGGTGATTAGCGTGCAGACTTAGCCATACGCTCGACTTCGTCTTTCTTTCCGACAGAGAAGCACTTAGTGTCTCCCTTGGATGCCATGATTAACTCATTTGCAAGGACAAGGTATGCCGGCTTCTTTGTTTTGTGGGATCCCTTCCAGGTTGCAAGGGCAATGTATCTGAGTGCAGTGTTAACTCTGCGGATTGGTGCAGAGTCGACGGACTTCGGGACATTGATACCACCGTACTTTAAACGGACAATTTCCTCACGCGGTGCTGCGTTGGAGATTGCGTCAACTAAGACCTGAAGCGGGTTCTGCTTGGTCTTCTTGTTGATCTCGTCGAATGCATCCATGACCATCTTGGTACAGTGCATCTTCTTTCCGGTGTTGGTTTCGGTCTGCATTAAGCGGTTGATAAGTCTCTCGACGATTGCCATCTGGGACTTGGTGAACTGCTGCTGGGTAAGTCTTCCACAGGAGCTTGGGATTTCAGTGGAGCTTACGGTGATGTAGCGGATGAGACCCTGGTCTTTTACAACGACTTCGGAAGTATCCCACTTGCCGAAGAGGAGAATCTTGGAGGTTGCGTTTTCTTCAGTCATGATATTTACCTTCTTGCCTTCTCCTGACGTCCGAGAACAAGTTCGTGTAAGGTGACACCGTTAACTGCGATGACAACGAAACGAACTCCCGGGATATCTCCCATGGAACGTCCTGCACGACCGCCGATACCGCAGATGGTAACTTCGTCGTGTTCATCAATGAAGTTGATTGCACCGTCACCGACTGCGAATGCAGTAACCTGGCGACCGTTCTTGATAAGCTGAACTCTGACGCACTTTCTGATTGCGGAGTTCGGCTGCTTTGCTTCAACACCGACCTTTTCAAGGACGATTGCACGTCCGAGCGGTGCACCCTCTAACGGGTCTGCTTTCAGTTTCAGTTTAAGAGCCCTGCGGGAGTAAACTGAGTCGCTCCACCGGAATTTCTTGGCGTTGCGAACTAATTGTCTTGCTGCGAATTTTCCCTGTCCCATTAAAGTTCCTCTTTATACAAGTTGGATTAATGTGAATTGGTATTGTGACTGCCAGAGGAGATCTCACTCTGACATGTTCCTATACTTATGAGTTAGATGAGGTTATAATAGTGACGGAGGGCAAAATACGGGCAAATCAGGCCGCAAAGCCGCTGTTTTTGCGCAAAACAAAACATCAAAACAATCGTGTTTAAATATTAGAAACTGAGATCTTTGCAAAAAGTCAGAAAAACAATTGTTCGATTACGAACAATGTACATTCTTCCGGCAGAAAATTCATGCGCGCCAAAAGCGCAGGAAAAAATTACTGCTGAGATGCCCGAAGACGCGGAGCATCAAACAGTGGAGTGTCGAAGAGGTCAAGAGGACCGGTGAGTATTCCGTTGCCAAGCGAGAAACCAAGGGCAACAACCGGAGTGACTTTTGTTCTGACAATTGCGGAATCGCAAAGGCTGACGGGAGAGATTCCGCGGGCACTGACACTTTCGTCTGCGAAGGTTTCCAGAAGTTCTGCAGTAGTACAGAATTCACCTTCCGTTCTGCAAAGCATCAGTGATGCGGCAGACGATGCCTGATTTTCTCCTGCCGGAAGCAGACCATTCCAGACATCTGCATCAGCAGAACCTGCAAGGAAGAGAACAAACGCTTCCGCTTCCCGCTCGGCAAAGGTAAGCAAGAGAGAGGATGCCTGAGACGGGTTGCTGAAGAGCTTGCGGGATTTTGCAATCTCTTCGCCGACAGCATATGCACTCTCCACAACTGCAAGAGCTTCTGCGGTGCGGTCTGCATCGGAGATGATTAAGGAGACTACGCGGTCTCCGATATGCGTGACAACGAAGTCATGCAGGACGCTTCCCTTCGCGTTCCGGAAAACCTTGTCTACTGCCTGTAAGATATCCGGAAATACACGTGTGCATCCTGCAATACCGCCGAGGGGTTTTGCGTAAACCGTGACTGTGTACATTACTCGATTGCTTCAATCTTGGCAATCATGCCGTGGCTTCCGACATAGACGATGGTTCTCTGGTGGACATCCTCCGGTACGATGTCAAGTGTGGTCTTGGTTCCGTTGGAGACTGCACCTCCGGCCTGGACTGCGAGGTAGCCAATCGGGTTGACCTCGAAGACTAAGCGGAGTTTGCCGTTCGGCTGTTTTTCGCTTGGCGGATAGGCATAAACACCGCCGTACTGGAGAATCTGGTGGAAGTCTGCAACGAATGATCCGGAGTAGCGGTTCTTTGCTCCCTCGTTTTCGATGCGGTTGACGAACTTGGCGTGTTTGCCGAGCCATTCAGTTCTGACGCCGCCGCTTCCGTAGAGGTTTCCTTCCGGAATCTTGACGTTGTTTTTCAGCATCTGATAAACGCCGTCTTTGTCCTGTGCGAAGATGGCAACTCCTTTTCCAACAGAGACGGTAAGGGTAGTCATCGGACCATAGAGTACATAGAATGCAGCCTTGAGGTCCTTTCCTGCCTTCATGCAGCTTCCCTCGTAGATTCCGACAATGGTTCCCACGCAGAGGTTGACTTTGATTAAGGAAGAACCATCCAGCGGGTCCATGACAACGGAGTATTTTGCAGATTCATTGAGTTTTACAATGTCATCGCGTTCCTCGGATGCGACTTCACGGACAAGCCCGCTCTCGGCAAGGACATTAGTAATGTGGTTGTCGGACCAGGTATCCATCTCCGCCTGGGTTTCCCCGGAGGAGTTGGTGGATTCTGCATAGTTCTGGTTAGAGATAAATGCATCGCGGATTGGAGCGGCCTGTGCGCCAATCAGAGAGATGATGGCAGAAAGGTCTTCATCGACACCGCAGTTTTTGAGATATTCAGGCAGTGTGGTCATACTAGGTATACTATACGCGTTTCTGACTAATAATCATCAAGGTTGAAAACAAGATAAGAAAATGACCGTGGGGCTAAGGCAACAAAGTTGCCGCATGCCCCTTAGGCTCCCGGGGCGGATACGGGCGAAGTGCGAGGGAAGGGATTCGAACCCTTGAACTCCTAGAGACTGCGCCCTAAACGCAGCGCCGTTGACCGACTTGGCAACCCTCGCCTAATTGTCTTATTATATAGGAGAGAAAACACTAAATACTCTTCTATAAAATCCACGAAAAAATAATTCACAATACAATCTATTGTTCAAAAAAAACTCATGCTGCAACTCCCTCATGGAATCATGGGAAGAGGGACGGCAGGCAAACTCTATCTTCTCTTAGGGAGAATAGAATAATAACATATGGTCGTAGAACACACCTGCGGATTCAAACGCGACATTTACTGCCGTGAGTGCGGCACTGAACTCATCCAAAACCCGCGCGGAGAACTCCTCTGCCCGAAATGCGGAAGAAGACCGGCAATCCTCTGTCCCCACTGCGGAAAACTCTGGTAACTCAGGCAGAAGAAAGCCATTCCATATATTTTTCCCGAATCAGTTTTACCTCTTCAGGATGCAGGTCAATTCTTCCGGTATGCGAAAGATACCGATGCACTGCTCCGATTAACTCCTCTGCTTCTGAGAAATCATTTACTTCCAGATACACCGGCACTTCCGAGAGCGAAATTACCTCGCCGCAGACCGGGCAGAGCTTCCACTTTCCGTATTTATCAGTATACGTGAACTCACGGCAGTTCGGACAGCGGACAACCCAGTAGCTGCTCATCTCTTCTTTGAATATTGTCCTGACAGGTAAATAAGGTATCTGTGAGTTCAGAGACGCTGGATGATGGAGTGCGCGGCAGACGTTGCAGCCTTCATCTCCGGCTTCATGATAGCAACCGGAACATCGACAACCCGCTCAACGAGACCGGATAAAATCGGCGCACAGATAATTCCGGCAGCCCCTTCATTTCGTGCATGAATCGCCGCAACGAGACAGTCCTCCAGAGAGTTTGCGGTGTATCCTTTCAGCCGGTACTCAACGCCGTCAGCCTGAATTTTTGTTCCCTCGACCTCGTCAAGCAGGAACTTCGCGGCAATCACCGCGATAAATTTTCCATGGTTCGGGGAAAATACCGCAACAATCTTCTTCACCGTGGATAGACGCGGGTC
The DNA here is from genome assembly GCA_017411665.1 of Oscillospiraceae bacterium. The sequence continues at coordinate 28,574 of JAFQPT010000391.1, forward strand.
GCGTTCTCCGGAAGCGATTTTATACAAAGTTACCGCAGGAATTCCGGTAAGTTCTGATAACTGGCGAATAGACATCCCGCGGCGGTCAAGCTCTTCCTGAAAAGCGATGCGAAAATCGGTTTCAAAAATTCTTTGTTCAAACATACGGCAAGTATGGATTATGTATAACGTTCATTACTAAAAAATATGATGTAATGTATATTACACCCGAAGCATCCGCATAGCGTTGAGGATGGCTATTACTGCAACCCCGACATCCGCAAAGATTGCTTCCCACATATTGGCATACCCGAACACCGCAAGGATAATGACGCCGAACTTGATGCCGAGCGCGAAGATAATATTCTGCCAGACGATACGACGAGTCTTGCGGGCAATGCGGACTGCTTCCGGAAGACGCGTTAAGGAATCGTCCATTAAGACAACATCCGCCGCTTCTATCGCAGCGTCGCTTCCAAGAGCCCCCATAGCAACGCCGATATCAGCCCGCGCGAGAACCGGCGCATCGTTGATGCCGTCTCCGACAAAGACCAGATGTCCTTTGCCGCCCAGCAGTTCTTCGACAGCGGAAACCTTATCCTGCGGGAGAAGGTTTGCCTGGAATGCGGAAACTCCGACCGCCTCCGCAACACGCTCTGCCGCTTCCTCACGGTCGCCGGTAAGCATTACCGTGCGGGAAATACCAAGCGAGCGAAGTTCCGCGAATGCCTGTGCCGCTTCCGGCTTGACGATATCTTCCAGAGACACACAGCCAACATACTGCCCGTCCACCGAGACATAAACCGCTGTGGCATCCGCGGCAGAAGGAGTAAACGCGACTCCGTGCTCTCTGAGGAGGTTTGCATTTCCGGAAAGTACAAAGTGTCCGTCAACCTCTGCCGAGATGCCGCGCCCGCCAATTTCCGTGATGTTTCGAACGCGGGAACGGTCAATCTCACCGAACGATTCGCGGATGGAAACCGAAAGCGGATGAGTACTTTCCGCGCCTGCGTGAGCCGCATAGTACAGTGCCTCTGCATCCGCAGAAACAACCGAGAAGGTTCCGGTAGTGATTGTCCCTGTCTTATCGAAGACAAAGGTGTCCGCTTTGGCAAGCGCTTCGAGATAGTTGCCGCCTTTTACCAGAATTCCATGCCTAGAAGCCGCACCGATTCCGCCGAAGAATCCAAGCGGGATGGAGATTACCAGTGCACACGGGCAGGAGACGACGAGGAAGATGAGCGCACGGAAAATCCATTCCTCCCAGACACCGTTGAAGAACAGCGGCGGGATGAACGCTGCGGCAAGTGCGGCAACCACAACAGCCGGTGTATAATACCGTGCAAAGACGCTGATGAAGTTCTCCGCCTTTGCTTTTTTCGCGGCGGCATTTTCCACGAGTTCCAGGATGCGCGATACTGCAGAGTCACCGAAGGTCTTTTCCGTTTTTACTGTTAAGACTCCCCGCAGGTTGATACAGCCGGAGATAACCGCATCGCCGACTGAGACCGGTCTTGGAACAGACTCTCCCGTAAGCGCCGCCGTATCCAGCTCTGACGTTCCGTCAAGCACAACGCCGTCCAGCGGAATCCGCTCACCGGGACGAATCAGAATCGTCGAACCGATTGGAACCTCCTCCGGGGAAACAGTAACATACACCCCTCCGGAAAGCAGGTTTGCCGTGTCAGGGGCAATACTCATCAGGTCTGCAATCGACTGCCGCGAGCGGGCAACCGCAACATCCTGGAAGAGTTCTCCGGTCTGATAGAAGAGCATGACAAAAACCGCTTCCGGATACTGCCCAATAGCGAGTGCTCCTATTGTAGCAAGTCCCATGAGGAAGTTTTCATCAAAGACTCTTCCGCGGGCAATGTTCATAATTGCCCGGTAGAGAACGTCCCATCCGATTACCAGATATGGAATCAGAAAAGCAGTAAGCTTCAGGACTCCCTCAAGCGGGAGCGCCGCGGCTACTCCTAAGAGAACAGCAGACGCCGCAATCCGGAGAATGGTACGCTTCTGGGATTTGGTGAACCGGATTTTCATGGCTCAATGATGTGGCAATCCGGCTCAACTTTGCGGATTGCTTTCTTTACTTCCTCAAGAATTGCCGGGAAGTCAGCTTCCTCTGCTTCCAGAATGAGTTTCTGTGTCATGAAGGCAACAGTTGCAGAATGAACGCCGGAGATTTTTTTGATTGCGTGCTCCATGTTTGCCGCGCAGTGTGCACAGCAGAGGTTTTCAAGTTTGTAGGATTTCTGCATAGTTAGTTTCCTTTGGTTACTTAGTGTTTGCTTTATATCGATATAAAGCAAAAAGTTACTCTCAGGAGATAAGATTTCCTTGGAGAAACCAGCACACACACAAATCTGTTTCTGCCCGCTGCACGGGATTCTGGATACGATAAGCAAAAAATGGGCGTTGATGGTAATCGCCGTAATCGGAAATTCCGGTTCTGCGGGATTTAATGAACTCAAGCGGGCACTCTGCAACGTGAGCTCGAAAACCCTTTCAAACACCCTCAAGGATTTGGAGGCGCAGAATTTAGTCGAGCGAAAAGTATCTGATACCATGCCGCCGACGGTGCAGTACTATCTGACAGTTTCCGGATGGGAGCTTCGCGAACTGTTAATCCCGCTTCTGGAATGGGTGCAGAAAAACGGCGGGCATGAGGAAGAAGGCTGCCCGATTCACGTGGGGATGCGAGGAGAATAAACCCAGGCCTCCAACATCTTCATAACATCTCCCGTTGAAACATATGGATACGAACCAGAAATCATGAAAATACCGTTCTTTTCCCGTATCATGTCGCTTTCGGCAATCCAGCGGCAGAGTACGCTCTCGTTATTTTTCACCGTTCTTATTACCCTCATTGGATTCTTCTCCACCATGCTCTTTTCCCATATCCTTGGAAAAGACCTGATGGGAGTTTACTACCTCTTCGTTGCCTATTATGGAATCTTCAATATGATAGGTGACGGCGGTTTTGGACAGGCAGCCGTCAAACGAATCTCGGAAGGAAAAGAGCAGAATGAATATCTGACCGCATATGCCTGCCTCAGGGGACTTCTTATCGTCGTCTCAACTGTTATCCTGCTGACATTAAGTCCGCTCTTTATTGATTTGCAGGAATACAATATCGTCCTCTGCATCATCCTCACCATAGCCGCAGCCGCATTCGGCAACACCATCACTATGGGTGTCTATGGATTAGGGCATGTCGGCGTCAAAAATGTCGGAGTAGGGATTGGTGAACTTTCCCGCATCATTGTCCAGATTGGAACAGTACTTCTGGGATATTCTGTTTACGGACTGATTGGCGGATACATTGCAGGTATTATTGTCTCCGGAATTCTCTGCCTCAAATACTTCACCTTCAGACCGGCAAAGTTCGGTTTCCGTCACATCAAAAGTCTCTTTGCCTACGGATTCTGGATTTTCTTAATCAGTACCGGATCGCTTGCATTCTCTTACACTGACACTATATTCATTGGATACTTTATGACCAACGGAGATGTGGGTGTGTACCGCACAGCATTCCAGTTCACCTCAGCCGCCGCCTTTATCACCGCAGCTATTGCTCCAACACTGACGCCGAAAATCAGCCGCTGGAGCAAAGATAACGAGTGGGAAAAGATTGTCTATCCAGTATCCCGCGGAATTACCTTCGGTCTTATCCTGGCAGTGCCGGTTCTCTTCGGCGGAATTTTCCTCGCAGACAAACTCCTCTATTATTTCTACGGAGCAGACTTTGCCGCAGGAGCTGCTGCCTGCTGTATTCTCTTCGCAGTGCAGATAGTATCTGTCTTTACTACCTTCCTTGGAACCGCACTTTCCGCATCCGACCATGCAAAACAGTCCTTCTATGCAACAGCTACTGCTGCGGTCGTAAACATCATCTTAAACTGCATCTTAATTCCAATCCTCGGAATCAACGGCGCGGCCATTTCCACCCTTATCAGCTACAGCCTGAATGCAGTCTTAATCGTGTATTTCCTCAGACTGTATATCTCCATTAGAATTGAGATACGCCCCATTTTCCACATCATAATCTCTGCGGCAGTCATGGGAATCTTTGTCTTTATCTATACCCTCTTCGTTCCGTTAGACAACGTTATTCTCACCCTGATTCCGGTGGCAGTCGGAGCATTCATTTATTTCTTCCTCCTCTTTAAGATTGACCGCGGCATTCGCGATGAAATCGCAGGAATGGTCAAAACCTTCGGCATCCCCTGGCCGAAATGGCTCTGACCTCCCGCACCTTTTATCCCTCCGCGCTTCCCATATTACCTCATGAAAGGAGTAACCCACATCATCCTTACGCTGGCAACAGCCATCCTAATCCTTGCCCCAACAATCCCAACGCTTACCACTCCGACCGCCATCCTTGGCGCTGTCCTCTTCATTCTTGGTGCTTTTCTTGGCTCCATCACCCCTGATGTTGACATGGGCAAAGGCTCAGCCATTTTCCACGCAGAAATTCCCGGAGCGAAGGGAAAGAAGTTCTTCTTAACCCCTGTCTTCGGGCATACCATTAACATCCTCTGCTACAAACCGGTGCGCTTCGTCTTCCACCTGATCTTCGGCGACAAGATTTACGCAAAGCAGGGACACCGCGAACTTCCGCACTCTCCAATCGGCATCCTCTGCATGTCCGCTCTTCTCACGTTCTACATCTGGCTTGTCTGCTTTGCTCTCTCCTTCATCCCGGGACTTGCATTCCTCGCAAACAATCCGTTCATCTTCCTCTTCGGCGGCTCCTTCCTCTTCGGATGCTTCATGCACTTAGTCGAAGACACCTGTGATATCGCAGGCATCCACTACCTCTATCCCTTCTCCTTCCGCAGACTCCGCGGGAAAATCCTTGGAGACGGAACCGATGTACGCCCGCGTGTGTACACTGTCATTCTTCTGATTGCCGCGGTAATCCTCTGCGCGGCATCCTTTATCTTCAGCCTTCCGGCATTCGTTGGAATCCCTGCTGCGGTCATCCTCTGGATTATTTTCCTTCCCGCATCCGGTGTTCCGGCAAAGAAACAGAACCGTGATTTGAGCTGAGATAACACCCTCCTTTTTTTCAACCCGCATCTTTCCCTCCTCTGAGCGAAACCCTTCTAATGTAAGCACGCCAATACATAGGCATGTATAAACTCGTCTGTGTACACTGCGGTGCGGAGTACTCCCCCGACGCAATTGTGTATAACTGTGAAAAATGCGGACACCTGCTCGCAGTAAAATACGACCTCGACAAAATTACTGTTACCCGCGAGGAACTGCAGAGCAGAAAGATTGGTGTATGGAGATACAAAGAGTTCCTGCCGGTCAAGATTGAGCCGGTCACTTTACAGGAAGGCGGAACTCCGCTCTATCACGCAAAGCGCCTTGGTGAAGAGCTTGGATTAAAGAACCTCTACGTCAAGCACGAGGGTATGAACCCGTCAGGTTCCTTCAAGGACAGAGGAATGACCCTTGGTGTTTCCATGGCAAAGCAGCTCGGCAAGAACATTGTCGCCTGCGCATCCACCGGAAACACCTCTGCATCCATGGCTGTCTATGCCGCAAAGGCAGGAATGCCGGGCGTTGTCCTTCTCCCCGCAGGACATGTTGCTCTTGGTAAAGTTGCCCAGGCATTAATGCACGGCGCAAAGGTCATCTCCATTCGCGGAAACTTCGACCGTGCATTAGAGATGGTTCACGAGCTTTGTGTCTCCCACGGCATTTATCTCTTAAACTCCATCAACCCATACCGCCTTGAAGGTCAGAAGACCATCGGTTTCGAGGCTGTTGACCAGCTCGGCTGTGTTCCGGACCGCTTCGTCTTACCGGTTGGAAACGCAGGAAACATCTCTGCTGTCTACAAGGGACTGACTGAGTGGAAGGAAATTGGCTTCATCGACTCTCTTCCAAAGATGACCGCAATTCAGGCAGAAGGTGCCATGCCGGTTGTTAACGCAATTAAGGGCAACCTGCCGGAAGTTGTTGTCGAAAAGAACCCGGAGACTGTTGCATCCGCAATCCGTATCGGCGCCCCGGTCAATGCAGAAAAAGCTCTCCGCGCAATCCGCGAGACAAACGGTACTGCAGAGTTCGTCACCGACGAGGAAATCCTTGCCATGCAGCGCGACTTAGCACGCCTTGAAGGTATCGGCGTTGAGCCGGCATCTGCTGCATCTGTTGCAGGTATCAAGAAGATGGCAGAGCAGGGACTCCTTGATGCAGACGAGAAGATTGTCTGTGTTGTCACCGGTCACCTGTTAAAAGATCCGGAAACTGTTATTAAGCAATGCGCAGCCCCAATCGAAATCGACCCAACTATCGAAGCACTGCTCTCTGTGCTGTAAGTCTGGCTCTCGCAGTCCTTCTGCTGGCAGTCCCTGCGGCTGCCAACACCGCGGACTTTACGGTTTCGGAAAACGGCTCGGTGCTGTATGCCGAGGCGAAGTTTTCCGGTTCATCATACCTTCTGGTAATGCCCGGCCTCTTAGGTGAGGATGTGGCACTGGAAGATGTCCGCAATCTGACGCTGACGAATGAAAACGGAACGGTTGTTGAACCGAAGAATACGAAAGGGACACTGACGTTTCCCGAAGGAAACTATACGCTGACCTATTCGCTTCCGATTGCCGGCGGATTTGTATATGCGAAGTTCCCGACCGCATATAATGTGACGGTAACCCTTCCCAAACCCTACACCACCGGACACCTGATTCTTGGAACTGTGTCAGGAGGCGGTGTAATTTCCGCGGATGCGGAGCAGACCGTTGTCACCTTTACCCAGACGAAAGCTGTCTCGCTGACCTTCTATGAAGAAAACCGCGAGATGATTCTCTATGCATTCCTTGCAGGCTGGCTTGTTGTGCTGGCTCTTGCATATATGCGCTATAGAAAAATCAAAAAGAACCGGCTGAAGATTTAAAGATGAAAAGACGTACTGCAGGGAAGAGGAACAGCTCGATTTTCAGCTGTCCCTCTCTCTTCATTTTATTTTTAAGAAGCTAAATTTGTCGGGAATGAGAGAGTGAACATATTTTATACAAGTGAGCGGGGCATATGGCGAAACTGGCTTGCAGAGCACTTTGAAACAGAAAATGAAATATGGTTTGTGTTTCCAATGAAGGAATCCGGAGACAAATCACTTTCATATAATGATGCAGTAGAAGAAGCACTTTGCTTTGGCTGGATAGACAGCACAATTAAACACATAGACCCGACACATCGTGCACAGCGGTTTACACCAAGGAAAAGAGGAAGTTCATATTCACGCCCGAATATAGAACGACTGATTTGGCTCGAGGAACAAGGGATGATTCACCCGAAGGTGAGAGATGAGGTATTACCTATTATTCGTGCGCCATACATATTTCCCAGCGACATACTTGATACCATAAAAGCAGATACGCTTGCGTGGGAAAACTACAAGAAATTATCAGAGCCATATAAGCGTATTCGTATTGCCTATATAGATGCGGCAAGAAAACGTCCTGACGAATTCAAAAAACGACTTACTAGTTTTATTAACAAGACTCGTAATGGAAAGCTGATTGCTGGTTTTGGCGGGATAGACAAGTATTACGGTTAAAGGATGAGGGGTTAGAAGAACATATCCAGAGTTGTCTTTTTTGCGACCTTCGGGTCAAACTCATCCCAGTCCCAGCCGAGCGCATCGAAAATCCGGTTCAGCGGGGCCTGAATGGTTTTCTCGAGCATTAAATCCCAGTCGATTTCAAAGGCGTCTTCCGGAATCTGATCCGGATACTCAAAGCAGATGACATCGGTCTCCGGATACTTATCCGGATTTAGGATGCGTTTGATGTACACCCGCTTCGGCTTGCTTCCGCGTTTGAAGTCGGTTCCAAGATACTGATTGGCGTATTTTGCTCCGCGTCCGTGAGCATCCAGGCGCTCATAATCATCCAGCGCTTTGTTGATGCCGCCAGGAATACCGGCTTTTTCCAGCGGATAGCGTCCTGCACGGTAGTCCTTGAGAATCTGCGGGAGGTATCCTTTGATGTCGGACTTTCCGTTGCCCTTCAGAATCATCTCCAGAACCGTTCCCTGCGCCTCGCGGGTGATATGGGCGGAGTCGGAGCGTTTCATCTCAAATCCGGCGATGTCGATTTTGTCAATCTCCTGCCCTTCCTTCCAGGTCAGATGACCTGCGTACCGCTTCTTTGCTCCTCCCTGGAAGAACCGGCGGTAAATCTTCTCGAACTTAATCGAGAAGTAACTGACATCTGCACCGAGCGTTTCCCTGGAGAAGGAAGGATAGCTTGCATTCAGTTCCTCCTCGAGCTTTCGAGCAATCTGAATAGTCTCTTCCTGAGACACCATCGGGAGCTGGACAAAGCAGGAATCGGTATCTCCATAGATTACTTCGTATCCGTTGTCGTTGATGATTTTTCTGGTGTGCTGGATAATGGCGCGGCCAACGGAAGTAACCGCTGATCCAATGTCTCTGTCGTAGAGGCGGAAGCGGGCAAAGCCGGAAACACCGTAGTACGAGTTCATGATGACCTTTAAGACATTCTGCTGCATGTCGTAGAGGTTGTACTCATCAGAGCCGTAGGGGAAGGTGTTTCTGAGTTTTTTCTTGTTGTCCCTTTCCGTCAGCAGTTCGCTGATGATACTTCTGGTCAGTCCGTCCGGCGATTTTTTGAAGCGGATACCGTTTGGCGCATGGATTTCGCCGTCCGGAGACTTGGTCTCCTGCGAGGCGTTTAAGGTCATCATGGCCATCGGGTAGAGCGACTTTAAGTCGAGGACGATGACGTTTTCGCAGACGCCTTTGGATGGAGCAAAGACGGTCGCTCCCTCGAACTCTTCACCGACTCCGTTTCCTTTGGACGGGAGCACAAACTTCCCGAATGCCCGGCGGAGGATGAAGATGTCAACCACGTTGGAGGAGTTGAGTGTCTTGTCAAGCGGGCATCCCACATAGCGCGAGACCTCCTGGAAGAACTCAACGATGCTGTTTTTGCGGTTGATGCCGACACACAGCTCCACATCCTTGAAGTTGTACTCAATCATCTTCAAGGGATCGTTGTTCCAGAGGTCTCCGAGTGTTCCGGTATAGCGAACCTTGCGCTCTCCAAGTTCCTCTTCTGCAATAGCATCCAGGCGGTAGGATTCTTTCTGTCCGCTCTGCATCTTCTTGTATGCGGTAAGCAAATCGAAGATGACTCTTCCGCGCATGGCGTTTCGGTCAACAACGCCCGGAAGCCGTGCGAACACATCCGGCTTGAAGCCGAGGACTTCTGCCCGCTTTAAGATATAGGCGGCATCGAAATCTGCAAAGTTCCAGCCGGATAAGATGTCAGGATTTTTTTCCTGAATGTATGCGATAAATGCCTTGAAGAGTTCCCGCTCGGAGTCGAAGGCAAGAATTTTGTGGCGGCTTTCGTCAAAACAGCCGTTTGGAAGCGGCTCTGCTACGGTAAGCGGAGTCTCTCCGTTGAGGAAGAAAGTGGTGTAACAGTCGTCAAAGGAGTCATGGCAGGTAATGCAGTTAATCGCATCGCGTTCCGCCTCCGGGAATCCGTATCGGTCGTCACACTCGATATCGCACATGCAGACTCTTGCCTTCGAGAGAACATGTGCGGGGGAGAGTTCGGTGTAACTGCAGGTTTCTGCCGGGAAGGAGACGCCTCCTGTAAGACCTAAGTCAATCAGGAAACGGGTGGCGAAGGGGATATCTGCTTCGAAGTGGTGATAGTTCTCGCGGGCCGCACGCACATCTCCCGGTTTTTCGGTGTAAAGGCGAATGAGCGGCTCGCCTTTGATAGAGAATGCTTTGTCGTCTGTGACGGTCACATTTTTCTGGTGCGGGCGATGCGCTTCGCTTTCCCGAACCCAGAAGTAGGGACGAAATCCGGTGACCTTGACCTCGTGTGCAGTGCCGTCTGCTTCGCGTCCGAAGATGTGGACTACAGGACCTGCCGGAGTGTTTGAGTATTCAGCCTGATTGATGGCGATTTCCATTTAGACTCTCCGGCAAAGGCCAGTGAGGAACTCTGCTGCAGCGTTGAGTTTTGCGGTTTCCCAGTCGTCAAGTTTTAAGTTCTCGTTAATCTTTGCCCCATCGCGAGTTACGCGGGCCGGAAGGCCGATGGAACATCCGTCAATTCCATATGCACCGTTTGCCGGAAGCGAGCAGATGAACTCTTCCCCTTTCTCAATCTTCTGCATCATGTTTGCGATGTGGTATGCCGGGCCGAAGACAGTGCCGCCCTTTCCTTTGATGACCGGCATGGAAGAGCCGCGAAGGCCTAAGAGAACTTCCTCGCGGACAGCTTCCGGAACATCGACGGAAAGCTTGGAGAAAACCGGGACCTGGTTTTCTCCGTGTTCTCCAAGGACCATTCCTTCCTCTTTGATTCCCATAGAGGAAAGCGCAACGGTAAATCTGCGGCTGTCTAAGAGTCCGCCGAATCCGACAACCTGTCCTTCGTCAAGGCCTGCGTGCTTTGCGAAGTACCAGGTAAAGACATCCATCGGGTTGGTGATGACAATCAGTTTTCCGGAAAATCCCTTGAGCTGTTCTGCCGCCTCGCGGGCAATCGGGAGGTTTTTGTCGAATAAGTCTGCGCGGGTTTTGACGTTTGGCGAACGCGAGTATCCGGCAGAGAAGATGCAGTAGTCCGCATCCTTCATATCTGCAATATTGGTGGAGATGGGAATGTCTGCGCCGTGCATCAGGTCGAGTTTCTGTGCATGCAGAAATTCCGGCATGATGTCGTATATTACAAGCTCGTCGGCAAATCCGTTGACCGCGGAGATGTAGGCCGCTTCTCCTCCAATGCGGCCCATACCGAATGCTGCTACTTTAACCATATAGTAGTATTGGTTTTCTTAGGGTTTAACAACCTCTATGAGAACAGCAGTATTCTGAGGAAATAGAGCAGGAGCATATGGAGCGGATAGAACGCATAGCAGAAGTACTGAAACGCTTTGCTGTGGTATCCCTGCTTTCCGCGGTAGAGCCAGAGGGGAATGAGAGCAAGGAGAGCAAAGCCCTGCTGTGCGAAGGAGACCGGGAATCCAAACACCGAGAACTCATAGACAAGTCCGCCTAAGAGTTCAAAGTTGATGTAGGCAAGGAAGATGACCTGTCCTGCAAGACACCACCACTTCCGTCCGCGGAAGAAGTAGAAGACCAGAACCGTCAGGATTCCTGCATGATAGAAGTCCACCATGGTAAGCAGGCCAAGCACTGCGCCGAGCAGAACCGTTCCACATCCGGTAAAAATCCGCAGGATGATTTTCCCTGATGCTTTTGCCTTTTCGTTTAGGTGAATCAGCCCCAGAGCGATTAAGAAACTCCAGAGAATATTCTGGTGAATCGGGTAGAAAAGACTGCTTCCCATCATGAGGTTGAAGGGAATTTCTGCAAGAAGAGCGAAGACAAACAGCCTGCCGGCATATTTTTTCAGGCTTTTGGTGTGGAAGTATCCTTCGACCAGGAGAAATGCGAAGATGGGAAGCGCTAAGCGTCCTATGCAGGTGAGCCAGTCGTTTCCGGGAATTATTGTACCCCAGAGGTGGTCGCAGAGCATACAAAACATCGCGATGATGTGCAGTGATGCGGATGTTATCTCAAAATTCCGTAGATTTCCCGTAAATAAACCCCTTTTCTTTACTATAGGTCTGCACACTACAAGAGATTTGTGTTTTTCCGGTGACCGAAAGTATTAATGTATATAATCAATATACACAATATTGCACGAGGCCTCATGTGAACATCATAATCAGCAACTCAAGCGGGAAGCCGATTTACGAGCAGATAACCGCTCAGATAAAGCGGATGATTCTCTCCGGTGAGCTGGAGGACGGCGCGGCACTGCCGAGCATGCGTCTGCTTGCCAAGGAACTTCGCATCAGCGTGATTACCACCAAACGGGCATACACCGATTTGGAGCGCGACGGATTTATTGAGACGGTGGTCGGCAAAGGAAGCTTTGTTTCGCGGAAAAATCCGGATATCATCCGCGAACAGCAGTTGAAAATTGCCGAGGAATATCTGCAGAAGGCGGCTGATACCGCAAAAACCTACGGAATTACCAAAGAAGAACTTCAGGAGATGTTGGATACACTCTTCGATTTGGAGTAAAACAATGCAGAATGCTTTAGAAGTACAAAAACTCTGCAAATCCTACGAAGGATTCGCACTCAGAAATGTGTCCTTTATGCTTCCGAAAGGAGCGGTTATGGGATTTGTCGGAGAAAACGGCGCAGGAAAGACGACAACGATAAAGTCTGTTTTAGGACTTGTCAGAAAAGATGCGGGAGAGATTTCCGTTCTCGGCGGAAGCATTGAAGATGCGGCAGTCCGGGCAAAGATTGGTGTGGTCTTCGACGATTTACACCTGCACAAGACACTGCGCATCCGTCAGGCGGCAAAGATTTTTCCGCACCTCTATGAGGACTGGGATGCAGAACTTTTCGCTGAATACATAAACCGCTTTAACCTCGACGCAGAAAAGAAAATCAAAGACTTGTCCCGCGGTATGCGGATGAAGTTATCCATCTCGGTCGCGCTCTCCCACCATCCGGATTTACTGATTCTGGATGAGCCGACCGCAGGTCTTGACCCGGTGGTTCGCGATGAAGTGCTGGAAATCTTCCAGGATTTTATGCAGGATGAAAATCACGCAATCCTGTTCTCTTCGCATATCACAAGCGACATCGACAAGATTGCAGACTACTTAACCTTCATTCACGACGGAGAGATTCTCTTCTCTGTGCCGACCGATGAACTCTTAGGCGAGGCAGGTATTCTGAAATGCAGCGTTGAAGAGGCAGAGACTCTTGATGCAGAACGCGAGGGACTTCTTCGCGTGAGAAAGAATCAGTTCGGCTGTGAGATTCTGGTACGGAGTAAAGAACAGTTCCGCATGAGCCATCCCGACGCAGTTATCGACCCGGTGACCACGGAATCACTGATGCTGTTCTATGCACGAGGAGAGGAGGCATGAACTCCGGAAAGACGGTGTATAAGGGGCTGATTTACAAGGATTTGTTTCTCTTAAAAGAAGCATTCCCAATCGTAGCCCTCGCAGTACTGTTCCTGCTTTTCAGCATCACGCTTGGATTTACCGGAGGGTTTCTTGCACTGTGCATTATGCTTCTGGTGTTTGCGGTAAAGGTGGTTGAGTCAACACTCATCTATGATGAAACTGATGGATGGGATTCGTTTGTCCTGACGGCTCCTGTTTCCCGAAAAGAGGTTATCCGCTCAAAGTATCTTTTACAGATACTTTTCCTGGCCGGAGCATTTCTGATTTCCGCGGTGATTCTTCTGCTGATATCCCTGATACCGCAGTTTGACGGAGAGGAATGGCTGTATATCATGCTGATTGTCGGATTCTGCTACGCGCTTGTATACGGGGCAGTGGTGATTCCTGTCTATCTGAAGTTTGGACAGCATACATCCCGCTACGTCGCCTTTGTGATTCTGATAGTCGTTGCCGGACTGTTCGGAGTTACATTCGGATTCTCGATGTTTATGGAGTTTGCGGCATCGACAATCCCGCTTCTGATTGGCATACTCGCAGTAAGTCTCGCCGCATACGGAGCATCATACCGGATTTCCCAGAGAATATACGCGAAAAGAGAGTTCTAAGACCATGAAATATGCAAGTCTGCTGTACGCAGATTTCCTGGCACAGAAAAACCGCTTCCTTGCCCTCTTTGCCGGACTGGTTTTCCTGATGGTATGCTTCGGACTTTCCGGTGTTTCGATAGTTGCCTTTCTTGGAATCCTCTGCTTCGCCCCGAAGGTGGTCGAGCTTGCCGCAGGAGGCAGTGTCTCGGAGAACTTTGAGGACTTCCTCCTCACCACCCGCTATTCCCGAAAAGATGTTGTGCGGGGACGCTATCTGCTCTTTGCGCTGTCCTTTGCCGTCATAACCCTGATTGGAATCATCTTATGTCTGGTCATAGACGGATTCGCACCCCTGCTGATTCCAGCCCTTGCCTGCAGTATTCTCTACGGCTCGGTATCCATTCCAATCTGCTGTCTGCTTGATTCCGGCATGTCAAGACCGGCGATTATCGGAATAACCATCCTTGGAATCTTCCAGATGGGAATTCTTATCGGTTCAATCTGGCTGTTTGCAGCACACAGCGAATCACTGCTCATGCCGGGAGACGGACTGCTCGCGGCAGGAATTGTCTGCTGTGCAGTATCGTATCTGGTAAGTCAGAGAATATACGCGAAAAAAGAGTTCTAAAACACAACTATTTTTTGAAAAACAAAAGAAGGAAAAGACTGTAATTTGCTGGTACATTGTCGTTGTAATGCATGGGTGCTGAGAGGCTTAATCCATGTTTCCTTCCTGTCCGGTTAACGAATCCAAGTCGTAGTAACTCACCTCACTATATCTCTGTGTTGTTCGGTTCTGATAAACTGTATCCCAAAATATTTCGGGTAGGCCGAAAATTCCGAAACAGTTTCCGGAAAAAAGCAGGGAAGCCGAAAATTCACGCATGGCTTTGCATCTCAATTCTCTTTCAGGGCTGAGAACAAATCACCTTGGATAAAACAGAAAGCAAAATAACAAAACAAAAAACTGAACAAAATTTCAAAAACAAAAGAAGGAAAAGTGACTTGATTTTGCTGGTACATCGTCCTTAAACTGCATGGTTTGAGAGGGTTTAATCCATGTTTCCTTCTACCGGATTACCGAATTCCTATCGTTTCATCTCACCTCACTATATCTCTGTGTCGTTCGGTTGAGATAAACACACGCCTGAAAAGATTCGGATGGCGCAAAAAAGCCGAAACTGTTTTCGGGAAAACACCCTGCTTCCGAAAAATCACGCAGTGATTTCGACACCTACTCCGCGGCTTCTTATATTTTAACAGCAGACATAATAGTAATGTTGCCGCTTTCCGAAAACATTGCTTCTGTACCGCCGTCTGCAACGATGGCCATGAATAACAAGTCCAAAGAAATGTCCGCCGCAGGAATTGACGTCATCAGTCTGGCTGTCGGCGAGCCGGACTTTGCAACGCCTGCCCACATCACCCAGGCGGCAATCGACGCCTTAAACCGCGGAGAAACCCACTATGCACCGTCTCGCGGAATTCCGGAACTCACAAACGCCGTTGCCGAAAAACTCAGACGCGAAAACAACATCCCGGTTGACGCAAAACAGATTTTAGTCACCAGCGGAGCAAAGGATGCCATCCGCATCACCATGACCGCCTGCTTAAACCCGGGAGATGAGGTTATTATCCTTGACCCTGCCTGGGTATCCTATGACCCGGCTGTCAAAATTGCCCGTGGAACACCGGTTCACCACCACTTAAACGAGAACTTCCAGGTTGACGAAAGCCTCTTTGAGGCAATCACCGACAAGACGAAGATGATTATCGTCAACTCCCCGTCCAACCCGACAGGTTCAGTTCTCGCACGCTCTTCGCTTCGCTTAATTGCGGATGCCTGCATTGACCACGACCTCTACTGTATGTCCGATGAGATTTACGAGAAGCTGGTCTATGGAAAAGAGCATGTCTCCATCGGCTCGCTTCCGGATATGGCCGAGCGGACTATTACCATTAACGGATTCTCCAAAGCATTCGCCATGACCGGATGGCGTCTCGGATATCTGGCCGCTCCAACATCTGTTATCCCCTACATGGATAAAGTCATGCAGCACTCCGTTGGAAATGTTACCACCTTCTCCCAGTGGGGAGGCGTTGCCGCTCTTACCGGAGACCAGTCTTGCGTTGAATCCATGCGGCAGGAGTTCGAAAAGCGCAGAAAGTATGTCATCGGAAGACTCGCCGGCATGGGACTTTCCACTGCTCCGGCAGAGGGAGCATTCTATGCATTCGTCAACGTCGGCGGCGACGACAACGCAATTGCAAACAAATGGCTCGAAGAGGCACACGTTGCCTGCACTCCGGGATTTGCCTTCGGGTCTCCGGGATGGATTCGCATGTCCTACGCGGCATCCATGGAGCGGCTCGCAGAAGCTCTTGACAGAATCGGGAAGGTTCTGTAACTTTTACTTTTTTATTTGTTTGGTTTTCCATAGTTTGTAAGAGCGTTTTACCTATACGAAATATTCTCCCTCAATCTCAAACGTATATCCCCCACTCCAAAAGGGAACTCTTACATATAAGGACCGCATAGAATAACGTATTATGAATGTCAGCGAAGGGCATCTCACACAGCAGTATCTCTGCGATTATCTAACCGTCTTTGACGGGGCAGAAGAATCCTACGAACTCCTCGTATTACAGAACATGTTTCTGTACCGCATGAGTGTTGACGGAGGATTCCATGCCCGCGTCGTCTCCTCTATCCTGAATCATGAAGAGGACAGAGGACTCCTTCTCTCGCTTCTTGCAGACTGCGGAGAAGCAGAAAAGCCGGAAACCACACTCAAAGAATGGCTCATCTCCGCCTACAGAGATGCTTCCGGCAAAAGAAAAGAAGTCCTTGCATGCTTCCTTCGCTCCCATATCTCCGGCACCAATAAAACCGCTGAACTCTTCGCTGAATCAGAGACAAATACGCCGGAATCATTCTGGAGAATCAAAAGCCGCAGTGCGGTAATCGACAGAATCAGAAACTCCGACATGTACTTCGGTTCCGGACGCCGCCCCTTCTGGCATGTGTTCCCGTTAGACACTGCCGCGGCAGTTCTTGCCGGTGTGCCGGAACTTTCTGCTGATATCGTCTATGATGCAGTTGTCTGCGTTGCCGGTGCATGGTTTTCCACGCTTTCCGAAGACGAGATGACCGTCTGGCTCAACATGCCGCGGGTATCCTACGAGGAGTGGGGAAGTATTGTCCGCCCGCTCTTAGACCTCAGCGACAGCCGTCCGGCAGTTTCTGCCGCAGACTGGCTCTACACTACCGGAAACTATGATTCGGCACTGGATTTATATGCAAACATCACTCTTGCATACGCCGGAACTCCTGTGGAAAAACCGGCATTCGAGATGATGGGCAAAATTCTTACCGAGTTCAAAGACTTCGACAATGCCTTTGAATCGTATAAGAATGCCTTCCTGTTAAGCCGCGAAGAAGGGAAATACTCAATCGCAGACGGCCTCAAGAACCTCTGCTTCGCAGGAGAGGATTTAGGCGAGGACATGCAGGAGTACTACTCCCGCATCGCAAAACTCATCGAAGAGCTTCCGGCAGATGAACGCAGTGCCCTTCGCTTCTCCTTTGCCGCTGAAGCCGGAAAACGCAAAAACTATGCGGATGAGTACCGCTGGATTGAGGAGGTTGTAGCAACTCCGGACTGTCCGGAAGCAATCTTTTCTGCCGCACTGAACCGCTTAACCGAGATGAACATGCATCTTGATTATGCCGGAAATCCGGATGCGGCAGCCCTTTCTGCGGCTGATGATGCGCTGGATGCTGCACGGGCTGTTGAGAAAGGAGACTTCGCCTACTTCGGTTTCGATCCGGTGTGTGCACTCTTCTGGTACAGCCGTGCCGCAGAACTGATGCCGGAACTCAAAGACAGAATACTTCCAAAGCAGTTCTCTGCCGCAGTTGCCGCAGGACTGATTCCGGAGGCGGCCGGATATGCCCGCGGCATTCCCGCACTGGAAGCGGTTGTTCATGCAATGGACGTCGATGAGTTTGCGCAGGCAGTCTCAACATTAAACAATGCGGTTACCGCAAGCCTTTCGAAGAGCATCGAGTCTGCGGCGGCAGTTATCTATCCGGCATTCCTGTTCCTTTCCCGCGAAAAGCGCCGCGAAGCAGCCGAGCAGATTCTCGCGTCCCGCTCGACCAGAGATGACGAGCGTGCCCGTGTATCGCTTGCATTCGGTTCAGTCTATCTTGATTTAGGTATGGTCGATGCCGCCCGCTCGATGCTGAGAGCGGCGCTTCGGGCAAATCCGGGAAGCGAGATTCGCTCCCGCATCTTAATCGAGCTTGCCTGGATGGAAGCAGAGGAGGGAGACTATAAGCAGGCGGTTGAAACATACCGTCTTGCCCTGAAGCAGAACGAACGCTTCCCGGCGGCATGGGCAGGAATTGCAAAGGCATCCATCCGGCTTGGCGAATTTACCGAAGCTCTTGCGGCCGCAAAGGAAGCATGCCTGCTGAATCCGGCAGATGCATCCTACCGCCAGATGAAAGAAGCGCTCGAGGTCGTCTGTGCCGAGCCGAAGGATGAGGCCGCAGACAAACTCTTCTGCCTGCCCGGAGCAGAAAACACTGCATACGCAGCAGTACTCTATGCGGAATCTTCCGGCAAAGATGCGGCATCCGCATGGAATGCAGAATCAGCCGCAGACGTTCTGGCATTCCGATAATCATATTTTATTCTGCGTTGTATGAGTATCTATGATGGATACCATCGACGTCTTACTTTCCGAAGAAGTCATTGATGCACGAATTAGAGAGCTTGCGGCACAGATTGACGCTGATTACGCAGGAGAGAGTATCACTCTTCTCTGCACCTTAAAAGGCGCGGTGTTCTTCGCCTGCGAGCTTGCAAAGCGGATTACGATTCCGGTTTTCATGGACTTCATCCAGACAGCAAGCTATGAGGGAACACAGTCCACCGGTACTGTCTCCATGAAACTGGATGTTCCAGACGAAGCAATTGAAGGAAAACACATCATTATCATCGAGGATGTGATTGATACCGGAAGAACGCTGTCTGTGGTAAAAGAGATGATGCTGAAGAGAAAGCCGGCATCGCTGAAGGTCTGTTCTCTCTTAGATAAACACGAGTGCCGCGTTGTACCGTTTGATGGAGACTACATCGGTTTTACTATCGGAAATGACTTCGTGGTAGGATATGGTCTTGATGTTGACCAGAAATACCGCAACCTTCCCTTTGTCGGGATTGTAAAATAATCTTTTTTTAGTTTTCTTCGTTGCGAAGGCTTTTGAACGCGAATAGTTTTTTCGCGTAGGGAAAACACTCTTACAAAGTCCGATAATACAACCCAGACAAAAAAAGAAAAATGTTAGTTGAGCGGGACGATGCTGATGAATGCCTTCAGACCGTCGATATCCCACTCGGTATCCTCTGCATCAGAGGAAGTGCCAAAGCGCACCGTCAGAACCTCAGCTCTGACTTCACCGGCAATTTCCGCATTCTTCTGCTCAACAAGACCGGCAATCCGCTCATCAGCAAGAACAACGGACGCCACAATCTTTGCATCGACCGCAAGACCTGCCTGCTTTCTCATCTCCTGAATACGGCGGATAACTTCTCTGGAGTATCCGTCGGACTCAAGCTCCGGCGTTAAGGTGACGTTGACGTAAACCGTTGCGTCCTGCATCGGGGAAGAGAAGATGTTCTCCGGCATACGCTCGGTAAAGGTCATGTGCTCTTCGGTCAGTTCACAGGAGAACTCGCCTTCGGAGAAAGCAATCTTTCCGTCGCGGACAAGAGCTGCCTTCAGTTCACTGCCGTTGCTGTTTTCGATGAATGCCTTCACCTTCGGACCGTCGCGGCCGAACTGCTTACCGATTGCCTTCATGGTCGGAACTGCAGTCCACTCTAATTTGTCCCAGACACCCTTGACAGCAGAGACAGCGCGTGCATTTGCACGCTCGCATGCCATATCATTCATGGCGGCTACTGCATCAAGAACTTCATCGGACTCGGTTGCCACGACAACCTCTAAGACCGGCCAGCGTCCCTTTCTCTTACCGTTCTGGCGGGCGTTTGCCACAGCCTCATCGAAGGACTGGATAAGCTCCATCTCCTTTTCAAGAACAGCATCACGGAGCTCTTCGCGTCCGGCGAACCAGTCCTGCATGTGAACGGACGGAACTTCGCCTGCACATTTCAGGTTCTGGTACATCTTCTCGCAGACGAACGGTGCGAACGGAGCCATGATGGTAATGAGTCTGCGAAGCACATAGTACATCGTCTCATATGCCTGAACCTTGGAGACAGAATCCTCCTCGAGCCACATTCTTGGTCTGACCAGCTGCACATACCAGCGGGAAAGCTCGTCGAGAACGAAGGTGGAGATTGGTCTGGTTGCACGGTGAAGGTTTCCTGCTTCCATCTCTTTGGTAACCTGCTCTGCAAGGGAGTTCACGCGGGAGATAAGCCATCTGTCCTCGCGGCCGAACTCTGCAATGTGGTCCTCGACAACACTCGGGTCCCACTTGCCGTCAACTTCCTTTGGAACAAAGCCGTCGAGCGCCATGTATGGCAGCGGGAACTTGTAAACGTTCCATAAGACGTTGAACATACGAAGAGTCGTCTTGATACCCTCGTAGGAGAAACGCAGGTCATCCCATGGTGCGGATGCGGAGAAGATGTACTGACGCATAACATCAACACCGTAGTTTGCGATAACATCCTCCGGAGTTACGACGTTTCCTAAACTCTTGCTCATCTTCTTGCCGTTTGCATCAAGAGCGAAACCGTGCATCAAGACAGACTTGTACGGAGACTTTCCAAATGCCATTGTAGAGAGCGCAAGCATCGAGTAGAACCATCCGCGGGTCTGGTCCTGACCTTCCAGAATCATGTCTGCCGGCCAGTACTTCTCGAAGTCCTCGGTCTTCTCCGGGAAGCGTAAGGTTGCCCAGGAGGCGACACCGGAGTCATACCAGACATCAAAGATATCCGGCACTCTCTGCATCTGACCGCCGCATTCGCACGGGAGCGTAATCTCATCAACATACGGTCTGTGCGGGTCAAACATCTTCTGACCGGATAAGGTCTCGAGCTCTTCGTAGCTTCCGACAACATGATATTTGTTACACTTCGGGCACACCCAGACCGGGATTGGAATACCCCAGTATCTCTGGCGGGAAATACACCAGTCGCGTGCTTCGGCAATCCAGTCGTGGAAGCGGGCCGAACCTGCCCAGTCCGGCATCCAGGTGACCTCTTCTGCAATCTCTTTGAGCATCTGGTCTTTGACTTCCTTAACCTTTAAGAACCACTGGGAGGTTGCACGGTAAATAATCGGCGTCTTACATCTCCAGCAGTGTCCGTAGCGGTGGGTAATCTTGCGGACCGCAAGCATATAGTCACCAAGCTCTTTGATGACCTCATCATTGGTTGCCGGGTCTTTGACGTATTTTCCTTCGAAGATACCGGCTTCTGCAGTAAAGTTTCCGTTTCCGTCAACCGGGCAGATAATCGGGAGACCGTACTTCTGACCGACGAGGTAGTCATCCCATCCGTGTCCCGGTGCGATGTGGACCATACCGGTGTTTTCGAGGGCGACATAGTCTGCAACGACAACTTTGTGCTCGATGCCTGCCTGCAGCGGAACCTGGGATGCGAGTGGGGATACGTATTTGGTGCCCGCAAGTTCTGCTCCGGTCTTGGTCTCAATGATGTCGAACTTCTGGTATTTACCATACTTTAAGATCTGTTCTGCTAAGTCTTTGGCAATCCAGAGGTCTTCTGTTTTTCCGTCCTTTTCTGCACGGCACTTTGCATAGACGAACTCCTCACCAACTGCAACAGCGACGTTGGCAGGAAGTGTCCACGGGGTAGTGGTCCAGATAACAAGGTACTCGTTTTCTGCTCCCTCAATCGGGAACTTGACGAAGATGGACGGATCGGTTTCATCAGCGTACTCGACTTCAGCGTCGGCAATTGCTGTTCCGCATCTCGGACACCAGTTGACAACACGGCTTCCGCGTTCCAGGTATCCCTTGTCGGCACACTTCTTTAAGGTGTACCAGGCGGCCTCGATGTATCCTTTGTCAACGGTCTGATACGGATCGTCGAAATCCATCCAGGTACCGATTTCCTTGAACTGGTCGCTCATCAAGTCTTTGTGGGTTAAGGCGAACTCGCGGCACTCTTCGATGAATTTGGCAACACCGTACTCTTCGATATCAGCCTTGTTCTTGAAGCCGAGTTTCTCTTCGACCTTGACCTCAATCGGGAGACCGTGCATGTCATATCCGGCACGCTCAATGATGTTTCTGCCGGTCATGGAGCGGTAGCGGATGATGGCATCCTTTAAGATTTTGTTCCAGGCAGTTCCTAAGTGGATGTAACCGGTGGTGTACGGCGGACCGTCGACGAAGAGCCACGGCTTTCCTGCCTCACGGAGTTTTCTGGTTTCGCGATAAGTGTTATTTTCTTCCCAGTACGCACGGACTTCCGCCTCGACGTTTTTCGGGACATAGCTTTCTGATACTTCTTTCATGTATTCCCCACGAATATGTCTCTATATATTGGTGTTACTTATAGAAAGTAATTGCCTTAGGGTTGAACGCTCATTTAGTGCTGTGCCGCGACAGAAGAATATATAACACTGTTACAACAAACAAAATGAGTATGTTACAGGCAGTAAAGATTAAAGAAGGCGTTTACTGGGTAGGCGCTATCGACTGGAATATCAGAGACTACCACGGATACACACTCCCTGGAACCACCTATAACGCATACCTTGTTTTAGGAGAGAAGGTTGCCTTAATCGACGGTACCTATCCGGGACACGAGTGGCAGATGATTGAGCGTATCGAGTCTGTTATCCCGCTCGAGAAGATTGACTATATCGTTGCAAACCACATCGAAATCGACCACTCCGGATCTCTGCCGATGCTGGCAAAGAAGCTCCCGAATGTGCCGATCTATATGACCGAGATTGCAAAGAAAGGATTTGCACGCCACTATGACACCAAGGACTGGAACATCCACACCATCAAGAACTTAGAAGCCCTTGAGCTCGGCGGCAAGACCTTAACTTTCCTCGAGGCACCGTTCCTCCACTGGCCGGATTCCATGTTCACCTACCTTGGAGAAGACAAAGTGCTCTTCCCGAATGATGCGTTCGGACAGCACATTGCATCCAGTGCACGCTTCGATGATGAGCTTGGTATCGACGAGGCAATGGAGCACGCAGCAAAGTTCGTTGCAAACTTAATTGTCCCGCTTTCCCCGAAGGTCTTAAAGAAACTCGGTGAGGTCACTGAACTTGGTGTCCCAATCGAGATGATTGCACCATCCCACGGTATTATCTGGAGAAGCCACGCAGCAGACATCATCAACGCATATGTTGCATGGGCAAACGGTGTTTCCAAGAACAAGATTACCATCGTCTACGACACCATGCACTACTCCACCGGTACTGCCGCACAGTACATCGCAGAGGGAGCAATCTCCGAGGGTGTCGAGGTTAAGTTCGATTTACTCAAAGACGGCAGATACGAAGGTGTCCACCGCTCTGATGTTGTCCGCGACATCTTAGACTCCAAAGCAGTCATCGTCGGTTCCCCAACTCTTGAGGACTATCCGCTGCCGACCGTTGCAGGATTCCTGTACTACCTTGCAGGTATCAGACCAGGCAAGCAGGCACAGAAGAAGATTGGTTTCGCATTCGGCTCCAACGGCGGTAAGGGAGGTGCACCGAAGGTCATCACTGAGCTGATGCAGAAGGCAGGAATCGAAATCTGGCATGAGCCGGTTGAGTTCACCTACCGCCCGCAGGCTGAGGACAAGGAGATGTTCTTCAAGCTTGGTCAGGAGATTGCAAAAGCAGTCAAGCAGATGCCGTAAACAGGGCATCTCTCCTCCTTTTATTTTCGGTTTTTTAGAAGTTTCCTTAATTTTTCAGGACATAGTTTAACAATACCGAACAACATATTATTTGTTTGGAGGTGAAAGAAAAACCTGAAAGAAATGAAGAAGAAAAGAAGGAAACACTGGATAACTCCTCTCTATGAGAGAATCCATGATATGCATTGAAAGCACCAGTCAGAAAGAATGCAAACTTCCTTCTTTAGAATGGTTGATGTCTGTTTTGAGTTAGTGATTTTTCCAGCAGTTTGTCCATCTCATGTGTAGGGGTGTATTTTCCCGCGAAAGCTGCACGAAGAGAAACGCGAAAATAACTTACAGGAAGAAATTGAGGTTTTAAGAAATCCTCAAAAAATAAATTGGGTTTATTCTGAAGTATCAGCTTATAACATCAGAATGACTGGAACGAAAACCAGTGCAATCATAGACATAAGCTTAATCAGAATGTTGATGGACGGACCGGAGGTATCCTTGAATGGATCTCCAACAGTGTCACCTACAACTGCTGCCTTGTGAGCCTCAGAGCCCTTTCCACCGTAGTTACCGAGTTCAACAAACTTCTTTGCATTGTCCCATGCTCCGCCTGCGTTTGCCATAGTGATAGCAAGGAGGAAACCGGATACAAGGGAACCGACTAAGAGACCGCCGAGTGCGAGCGGGCCTAAGATAAGACCGACTGCGATTGGTGCAACGATTGCAAGGACACCCGGTGCAATCATCTTCTTGATTGCAGAGGTAGTACAGATCTTAATGGTGGACTCGTAGTCCGGATCTGCAGTTCCTTCCATTAATCCCTTAATGTTCTTGAACTGGTTGCGGACTTCAACGACAACCTTCTCTGCTGCGGAACCGACTGCGGTCATAGTGAGTGCAGAGAAGAGGAACGGAAGCATACCGCCGATGAGAATACCGATAAAGACGCTGGTGTTTAAGATATCGATTGCTTCGATACCGACTGCAAGAGAGTATGCACTGAAGAGTGCAAGACCAGTGAGTGCTGCAGATCCGATTGCGAATCCCTTACCGATTGCTGCAGTGGTGTTTCCGACTGCGTCAAGGGTGTCAGTGATCTCACGAACCTTCGGGTCCTGGTGGGACATCTCAGCAATACCGCCTGCATTGTCTGCGACCGGACCGTATGCATCAACTGCAAGGGAGATACCAAGAGTAGAGAGCATACCGACTGCTGCGATACCGATACCGTACATACCTGCGAAGTTGTATGCGATGAAGATTGCAACAGAGATGATTAAGACTGGCCAGATGGTAGATTCCATTCCCTTTGCGAAACCGCTGATAATGTCGGTTGCAGCTCCGGTCTGACAGGACTCTGCGATCTTCTTGGTCGGCTTGTAGTCGAAGGAGGTGTAGTACTCAGTGATGAGACCAATTGCGAATCCGCCGACAAGACCTGCGATGGTTGCGAACCAGATACCCATACCAAGGCATCCTGCACCCATGGTGATCATGGTGAAGTTGCCGTAGAGGAGGAAGCTGGTGAATGCATAGGTTCCAAGGAGGGAAACGATGATTGCAATGATGGTTCCGGTGTTGAATGCCTTGTGAATTGCAGAGGATTCGTTCTTGGAGGTTCTGACGAACAGAGTTCCAATGATTGCTGCAATGATACCGAATGCAGAGATGAACATCGGAAGGAGGATGAGTGCGAGTGCATCGAGAGTCTCACCGTAGGTGGTTGCTGCGAATAATGCTGCTGCTCCTCCGAGTGCCATTGCTGCAATGATGGAACCGACGTAGGACTCGAATAAGTCTGCGCCCATTCCTGCGACATCACCGACGTTGTCACCGACATTGTCTGCGATAACAGCTGGGTTTCTCGGGTCATCTTCCGGAATACCTGCCTCGACTTTACCGACGAGGTCAGCACCGACATCTGCTGCCTTGGTGAAGATACCGCCGCCGACACGTGCAAAGAGTGCGACAGAGGATGCACCAAAACCAAATGATGCCATTGCGGAAACGACTGCATTGACTGCGGTTAAGTCACCAAATCCGCCGAATGCGACGACGAGGATGATGAAAAGTGCAGAAAGACCGAGTAATCCAAGACCGACGACGGACATACCCATGACGGATCCGGATGCGAAGGAGACCTTAACTGCTGCTGCGATACCGCGTTTTGCTGCGTTGGTGGTTCTAACGTTTGCTTTGGTTGCACTGGTCATTCCAATGTATCCTGCGCACATAGAGAGTGCTGCACCAATGAGGTAGCAGAGTGCGTTAATTGGTGCAATAAGCACTGCGAGGATAATGGCGACGACAATTGCAAAAGCTGCGATAGCTTTGTACTGGCTCTTCAGGAAGACGCGGGCGCCAAGGTGAATAGCGTCTGCAATCTTGATCATTTTCTGATCTTCCACTTTCTCCTTCTTTACAACAGAGAAGGAGTAAAGGGCGAAGAGAAGGCCGATTACGGCACAAACTGGAACAAGATATACTAAGTCCATATGTCGAAAACCTCCATCAAATTATATTGACGGCTTCTCCTTATATTAATGGACGGCAAAGATAATAATATTAATCCTTAATCTGACGCAGGATTTCCGGCAGATTCTACGGAAGGAAAACAGGTGTTTTGGCAAATTCGTATCAGAGATATCTGTTTTGAAAGATACAGTGTTAAAAAACTCATGAGACAGAGTCTGCAAAAAAGGAAGTGAGAAAATCTCACCAGATATCATAGTGTGCATGCTCTTCTGCATCCATCCGCTCAGGGGATGCATGCGGCGGCATGCCGATTCCAACCGTCAGGATAACAGCAGGGCGCAGATGGGTTGGCAGGTCAAGGATTTCTTTTACTGCCTCATCATCAAACTGCCCGACCCAGCAGGTATGCAGACGGATTGCGTGGGCAGCAAGCATCATGTAGGTCGCAGCAATCGTTGCGTCCTGCAGTGCGTATAAAATTCCGCGGTCACCGTAGCGGGACATCGAGCGGACATAGTTTGCACAGACCACAAACGCACAGCCGGAATCAAAAATCTGATGCTGACCGCCGGAAGCATCAGTCAGTTCCTCTAACTGACCGTCATCCGTTACGATAACAACATCCCATGATTCCAGATTTCCTGCAGACGGTGCAGTCCTAGCAGCAGCAAGCAGGTAATCCTTCTCCTCCTCAGTAATCCCGCCTGCCTCATATTCGCGGACAGACCGGCGGGATGCAAGGAAGGACTGAAACTCCGACGGATCCATTTAGAGCAGACCTTCAGCTGCAAGAACCTCGAAGGCCTCAACAGCGGCAGTCGTAATCGGAATCATGGCTGCACCGGAGTTGTCGGATGCAAGACCGAACTGGTTCGTCTCAACCAGACCGATTACCTCGTCAAGGCCTTTGGATGCGGTTAAGAACTCCTCACAGCCGGTTGCAGCAGCCGCGGATTTGACCTCAGCGTTTAACGTGTCAAGGAGCGTTACCAGCATATATTTTGCTCCCGGCTTGTCCTCCTTCTTTAAGGTAGGAATCGTCGTTAACTGGTGAGCAATCATCATGATATCGAGCTTTAATCTCTCGGCTAAATGATACTGTAAAAGTGCCTGTTTGGGAGTTAATGTCATACCTACATGTAGGCTTTTGAAAAATATAAAGAAGCGTGAGATGCTTATCTCAGCATCTCGGAAAGTTCTGCCGCAAAGGCATTCATCTGCAGGTACTCATTCTGTCCGGCACGAACAGCAATGTCAGCCCGCGAGAACAGAAGGGCGATATCAGGCGTCACATAAGGACGGACACTTTTTCTCAGAAGCGAGAGAACGTCAGCGGCAGTAAGCCCGTATTCGATTAGCAGGTTCTCGCAAATCTGCCGTCCCTTGTCTGCATCTCCTGAAGCCATTGCACGAATACAGGCATCAGCCATACAGCCGGTTTCTGTCTGCGAAAGGGCGAGCGGGTCATCCACTCCATAGCAGGCGGCAAGTTCAAGCCACATTACCGCCTTTCGCACATCACCTTTTGCACCGAGCACAATCATCTCCAACATATCCGAAGATACGCGTTCGCTGCATCCTTCCGCCTCTAAGATGCGGGTGAGGTGAGCGAGCATCATCTCATCGTCAATCGGAAGGAAGTAGAGCGGCACACAGCGGGAGCGGATTGGGTCAATTAAGGAAGCAATGCTGTTGGTCACGAAGATGAAACGGCAGGTCTGGCTGTACCGCTCCATAATCCGGCGAAGGGCTGCCTGTGCATCCTTCGGCAAATCGCCTGCGCCGTCAAAGATAATCAGCCGGAAGGGTGCGGAAAGCGGCTTTAAGGAGGCGTGCCACTTTACAATGTACTTGAAGTTTGCAAGAACAGACTTGCCCTTCTGATACAGATGGGCAAAGCGTTCGTTCTCTGCAAAGTACGTATGTCCCTGCGAGAACATCACACTCACCGGAAGAACGGTGGTGTTTTCTGCGGGGGACTCCGTGTAGAAGTTCTGCGAAAATATCTCCAGAGCCGCGGTTTTTCCAACACCGCTTCTGCCGATAACCATTAAGTGCGGAAGGTTTCCTGCTTCCGCATATGCCTGCAGCTGTTTTGCCGCGGAAGGCTGACCTAAAAGTTCCTCGAAGTTCTGCGGACGATACTTTTCAATCCAGAGCATGGTCTAAGAACTCCTTGATGTCATTGACTGCCGCCTGCAGAATTGCACGGCTGTCAATCTCCGGCATCTGAGAGACGCCGCCTGCGGCTTTGAGACGGCGGCATTCCTCTGCGATGTTCGGGAGAGCGCGACGGACTTCATCAATAATCGGAAGCGTTGCCGTCTTCGAGGTGCGGTCAATCGGATTTAAGTCAACGGTGATGACAATCTTGCCCATCTGAACCAGCGCCTCACAGCGGTCTCCATCCTCTAAAGGAACAAGGACAACGTCTGCAGAGCCGATGCCGTCCGGACAGCAGAGTCCTCTGTCATGCGGAAGCGGCACACAGCGCTCGACCTCTCCGCGGTTGACAACACAGCCTGCCTCTTCGAGAACCGCGTTTACCTTTTTCAGACGCTCTTCGGTCCGGTGGAAGAGATTCACCTCAACCTGTGCTCCGGATGCCTTCTGCAGGTCCGCAATCTCGGCGGCCGCAAGGGCTGCAGTGTTTCCGTTGATGGAAAGGACCGGATGCTTTGCCGCGAGAAGAACAGCGGCCGCAAGTTTTTCTGCGGCGAGGGCAGATGCGGATGTTTTTTCACCGAAGAGATAGTCAAATGCCTCTCCTCTGCCGTGCGAGGTCAGTCCTTCGTAAGAGACAACGCCTGCATGGGCTGCGGCTACAAGGTTTTCACGGGTTTTGAGCGATTGGTAGCGGGGGTGGCTTTCTGGAATATCAGACATAGGAATCCTCAAGAATTACCGGTCCTGTTTTCGAGACCGAGAGCGTATATACTTCACCAAAACGGGAAAGAACGGTTTCTGCATCAGGTCCGCAGGCAAAAATGCCGTCTCCAAGCATAGTCATGGATGCGGGGACACCTGAAACATCGCAGACGGCAAGAATTTCCTTCAGCCGCGGCGAAAGCAGTCCGCTCTTTTCCGCAAAGGAGCGGGAGTTTTTCATCAGACCTGCGAGGTCATCCGGTTCGGTTTTCGGGAAGGCAGCGCGGACCTTTTCCATCTTCTCCGGAGACGTGATAATATCAGGCGTCGGAATTGCGCCGAAGGAGACGGCACAGATGGGCTCATCAGTAAAAATCCTGCGGGAGACGCCGTCAATTCCGGCAGAGGTCCTAACAACAATTCCGCCGCCGGAAGCTGCCGCAACATCGCCTAATCCGGTGCCGTGACGGACCTCAAAGTCATGCGCAAGAGCCGTCAACTCCGTCTCCGAGTATCCAAGGTCAAAGAGACGGTTTGCCGCATGGTATGCCGCAAGCAGCCCTGCGGCACTCATGCCGAATCCTGCGCCTATCGGCATGGCGGCATCGACGGTAACGGATGCAGAAACGCCTAAGGTCCGCAGAACCTCTTTGATTAGCCAGCCGTCGGTATCGCTGTTCTTCACGCTGATGCAGGAGGAGTCGCCTTCCGTCATGGTAAGCGTTACTCCGCGGTTGATGACAATTCCAGCGCCGATACTTCCCGTTGAACCGGTTGTCGTTCCGTCAATTCTCTGGAAGTAGCCGGAGATATGTCCCGGTGCGAAAGCTACAACACGGCGTCCCATATCTCCCTCGCAACAGCATCCTTTTCCCCAGAAACGCGGTGCTCTGCGCCTTCCGTGAGAAGGATGTACTCGCCGGTCTTTGCTCCCATGGTCTCCGGATAGTTTGCGGCAACAAGGATAACATCTTCTTCTGCAAGAAGTCTGCGGCCTGCCTCTTCTGCATCCTCGCCAATCTTGAAGCCGATAATCTTCGAACCGCGGCCGGACATCTGGGTGATGAGTTTTGGAAGCGGCTTAAGTTCTAAGGAAACCGGTTTTCCGGAATGAATCTTCTCCGCAGAACGAACAGGGGAGAAGTCAGAGATAGCGGCGGCACTGACATAATAATCCGGTGCGGGAAGGCTTAAGACAGCCTCTGCCATGTCACCTGCAGAGGTAACAGAGATGTTTTTCACACACGGGATTTTTCCGTGAATCTCCGTGTTCGAGACAACGGTCACATCCGCTCCGCGTCTGAAGGCTTCAAGGGCTGCTTCGCGTCCCATCTTTCCGCTGGAACGCGTGGTAAGCACGCGGACACTGTCCACTGCCTCACGACAGGAACCGCTCGTGATGAGAACTTTTTTGCCCTTCAGGCTCTGTCTGGTCAGCGCCTTTTCCGCGTAGAGGCAGATTTCCTCAATGCCTGCAATCTTTGCCTTCTCCTCCTCAATTCTCGGCGGCACCACATCGATTCCAAGAGCCGGCAGGCTTTCCAGATTCTTTCGGACAACCGGATGGCGGTACATCGACTCATGCATCGCAGGAGCTAATACTATCGGCATCCCGCGGCCAATGGCTGTGGTGGCAAATGTGGTAATTACTGTATCGTCGATACCGCAGGCGATTTTGGATATGGTATTGGCGGTCGACGGAGCGATTAAGAGCAGGTCAGCATTGCCGCCTTCTCCGCAGTAGAGCACATGCTCCACCATTCCTGAGATTCGGGTAATTGCCGGCACTGCACAGGCATAGGTGAGCGCATCGGGATGGATGATGCCGCAGGCGGCTTCAGTTAGTACCGGGATGACTTCCGCTCCGCGTCTTCGAAGCTCATGTGCGAGCTTAATTGTCTCTACAGCGGCGATACTGCCGCAGACGGCTAAGACGATTCGTTTATTTTCCAGCGTTTTCATACCAGTTTCACATCCCATACGCAGTGCCATGTGCGGCTTGCATATTTCTTTACTTTATATTCGCTTATAGTATACCTAAAACCTGCGGATGAGACAGCATCTTCTACCTCGCTTTGCCGCTCGCCGACACCGTGAACATGGAGAATGGTGCCTGCTTTCGCATGAGCGAGAGCATGAGGCAGGAAGTCTATTGCATCGAAGTGTCCCATGAGGATGCGGTCGTATGTTCCGCGGAGTTTCTCGCGGCAGTCTCCGCACTCTGCAGTTACATTTCGTCCCAGATAGTTTGCCGCGATATTTTTTTCCAGGAAGGCAAACGACTCGGGATTGATTTCCATCGCATGGACATTCCCTCCCGCAAGTGCGGCAGAGAGCGTGAAGTAGCCGATTCCGGCAAACATATCCGCAATTTTCTCTCCGGGCTGCACCAGGCTTCGGATGCGAAGCTTCTCACCGCGGTTACCCTGCGAAAACATAACCCGCGACGGGTCAAGAGTGTAGGAGATTCCTGCCTCGCGGAAGGTCACCTCATGCGGCGTGCCGTAGAGCACGCGGATTTCCGGAATCCGCATCACACCGGTCTGACCGGTTGAGTGAAGCACGCAGGAAGGATGCTCGAAGGTGAGAATCTCTGCAAGTTCAGAATCATCCGGTGCATCTCCGTGGATGAGGATGGTATCTCCCATCTTCTGATACCCGCGGCCAACATACGGAGTCCGCTCCGCTAAGACTTCATCGAAAGGAAACCCCTCTCGCACCGGAATGTAGGCGATGTCTCCTTCGACAAACACCCTGCGGGTTTTGTCAACCCAGTCTTCTTCAAGGTGCTGTGCGATTTCGCTTTTTCTGCAGGTGCGGACGTTCACGACTCGTCTTCAGGTGTTTCCACACCGAGGGGGATGATGGTGTCTTTGTGGCGGAGGAAGAGGAGGTTCTGTCCCTCGTATGCCTCAATCCAGTTTCTGTCCGGTGCTTCGAGGACTTCATTTGTGTTCGGGTCGAGGATTCCCATCAGTCCTGCGTCGCGGTAGATGATGGTTCCGGACTCCGGTGTGCGGGCGTTTCCGATTAACGGGTCTTCATCATTCTCGCGGAAGGAGCGGTTGAGTCCGGTCTTTAAATCCTTGACAAAGACGGTGTCTTTGTTCTGGCGGAGAATCTGGAAGTATCCCTTCTCGCGGAAGATGACATCGCCTTTGGCGAAGTGCGGCAGGCGAAGCGAGTAGGTAACACGGTAGAGACGAATACCGTTCTTCTCTCCAATGAGTTTCGGATGCGTGGTGTAGCTTCCGCCGAGAGCGCCGACGATATCGTGGGCAATGGCTGTGCCGATAGCCTGCGAACTGTAGGTGATGTCCACTCCGTCCTTGGTCTCCTCAACATCGGAGACGAAGGATAAGCGGTCTCCTGCGTTCTGCATCTGGTCTTCAATCTGGTACGCAATCTCGCCTGCCCGGCGAATTTCGAAGGCGGTCGGCTTTCTGCCGTTGGCTCTGACCTGGATGACGCCTTCGTAGTAGCTTCCCATGATTCTGCTGCAGCGGTCGCACTGCTCATGAATCCAGACAAACTTGACTTTTGCGGTGTGTTCAACCGGAACTCCATAGAGTTCGCCAATCACTAAGATGGTCGCAAGTGAGCGGTTGCTGCTGGTGTCTCTGATGCTGATGGATTTCTGGACGTTTTTCACATCCGGGTGAACTTTGATTGCAGTCTCGACTAAGGTGTAGCTTAAGTCTTCGCGGGTGATTGCAGAGTCAGACCACATGCCGGAGGTTTTCACCGAGTCACAGGAGGGGCATATGGTGCATTCAATCCGCGGCGGGATTTCTATCCAGACGAGGTCTTTGGCTTTGCATTTTCCGCAGAGTTCTCCATTGTCGCTTGGAGCTCCGCATTTGGGGCAGAATCCTTGGGTGAGGCTCATTCTTATACTCCGTATATTTGTGCGTGGGGGATGTCTCCAATTAAGATGATGGTCTCTTTGTCGATGATGCCGGCTTTCAGAGCAGCTGCACAGACTTTTTCTCCGATGATGTTTGCGTTTGCGGCAGACCGTAGGGCGCAGACGATTTCCTCTTCGGAAGCGGTTTCTGTTCCGTAGAAGGATTCGTCAACGACGATATCGCATTGCGGGCAGGTTAGGGTTTTTCCGATTAAGTCTGCATCACATGCGGCAACGATAGTATCACAGCCGGATATTTTGTGTATTTTGAGATGCATAATTGTGGTATATGTATGGGGTTTTCGAGGGTATATTTGTTAGGCAAAAAAGGGTTGTTTCCTCAGAATGCCAGAATCGTTCCGGCAGAGGAAATAATGGTGAATGCCGCCATCACAATCACCGGAACTGCAACAGCGGTTCTGAGTTTCTTTTCCGGAATATCGCAGACAGAAGAAAATCCGAAGTACCACACAGGAATCGACCAGAGCAGGAAAACACCCTTCAAAAGCAGAAGCAGAACCGGTGCAGGAGTTCCGATAAAACTGACTAGTCCGGTCAGCACTGCCTGAACAATCAGGAGTCCGGAAACATATCCGCAGACCGAAAGAATCTGGGAAAATGAACACTCCGCATACCCGATAAACTTCAGACAGGCAAAGAAAAGCGCAGAAACCGCAACCCAGGTGATAATACCGCTGATAATAGTGGAGACCGTTCCGACACCAACCATCAGTCCGGTGAAATCTCCCGGGATTGCGGATGCCGCAGTCAGCAGAATCGGAATTGCAAATACTGCAGAGATTACCGAATAGAGTATTGTCAGAATCACCGGAACAGTCAGTCTGGCTGAATTCTGTGCAAAGAATGTCTGCTGGTCAAAGAGCAGATTATAGACGGATACAAAGAAACTCATGTTTCGTTTATATGGGACGGAATAGTATTAAAGATTCATCGTGAAGATGTTCCGGAACCGGCAGATAATTAACTGTGAGAATTACATTATATTCTATGGTGCAAAGAATACGGCATCAATATCTTGTTTTCTTTGTTCTGCTGCTCTCACTTCTGGTAAGCGGAGCTGCCGCTGAAACAATCTATGCCGAGAACTTTGAAGAACTCAGAAACGGACTCTCATCCAACGGAGAAAATACGGTTATTCTCACCGCAGACATCACTGCGGAAAGCAGTATTCCCGTGATGGGTAAAATTACCCTTACCACCGAAGAAAATGCAAACTGCGTGATATCATTTGCAGACTGCCCTGCAGACAAAAAAGGATTTATCCAGGTCGGCAAAGGAGCGGAACTTACTGTTATTGGAAACAAATCCGGAAAAATTACAATCACCGGTAAAAATTCCAAAGACACAAGCCTGATATCAATCCATTCCGGAAATCTGGTCCTGAAAAACACTGACCTGAAGGAAAACCACCTGACAGAAAGCGGCAGTGCCGGAGGTGCTGTCTATGCAGATTCCGGAAAAATCATCCTTGAACGATGTACCATTACCGGATGCAGTGCTGACCTTGGCGGTGCAGTGTACCTGACATCAAATGAGAAAAGTTCAGTTGAGGGAGAGATTACCGGAGTATTCATCAACAGCTGTACTGCATCAGCAGGCGGAGCTGTCCATGCAGATTACCAGGGAAAGATTCCTGAATTGAGTATTCCAAAGAAAATGCAGACAAAACTGACCATTTCTGCAACCACTGTGAATAGCTGCGGTGCGGAAAACGGCTTTGGAATCTATGCAACAGCATCAGACATCAGAATCTCCGGTGTTGATTTTGCAGATTTACCTGCATTTGGCGACAGCAACAGTGTCTGCGCAGTTTCATCAATAGTATCTCTCGATGGTCCGCAGGACCAGCTGCATGGAATCTCTCTGGAAAAATCCGTTATCCATCTGGTTGATGAATTTTCCATCTATGACCACGCAACAGTAACGCTCGTGTCTGATACTGCGGTATCTCCATACCTCATGAAAATCGATCGCGGAAATATCAGTGATGTGGTCGGATACTTCACCATTGTCCTGCCGGACGGCTTCCTCACAGAAAAGAACGGAAAGAACCTCATACTCAGAGCATATGTAAACTTTGATGCAAACGGCGGTTTTGGAACACCGCTCCTTACAGATTTACCCTGCGCTATCAGAACAGATTTGCCAATCAACCCATACAGCCGCGAGGGATACACCTTTGCCGGATGGGCAGAAACACCAAACGGACCTGCACAGTACGAAAACGCAGGAACGATTACGCTGCTCGAACCGACAACGCTCTATGCAGTCTGGGAAAACAAAGATGCAGAATCCGGATATTTCCGCACAATCACCAACGGAGGATATGTGGAAGTGAGCGGACATCCTCCTCTGCAGTACGTTGACCTGCCGGCAGGAGCTTCCGGAGACATATATCTCTCTGATTCCATAGATGTCCCGACGCCGGAGGATATGCAGGTGTTCTCAGTATTTTCAGTAAATATCACCGAATATCCAACAGGCATGCCGTCTGAAATCGGCTTTTCTCTGAGCAGTACTGAACTTGCCGGAACAGATGCAGAGAGCGTCCACCTTTACTCCTATGCAGACGGGGAGTGGAAAGCACTGCCGACCACTTGCTCTGTTACAGGAGATACCGCAGTCTTTGAAGCACAGACAAACAGTTTAGGTATCTTTGCGGTTGTCTTTGAGGAAAGTTCATCTGCGAAAAGCCCGCTTGGAATTATCAGCATCATCGCAGGAATTTGTGCAGTCTGTCTTTTCCGACGGAAATAAGGCACAAATTATCCACTGTTTTTTCATCTTTTGAATTTGTATTTATCCTATGAACATCAATACTATACCTGCGTATGAAGAAATTCAAATACGACATTAACAAATACGACCCGAAACTGATGATGGGAATCCCTGCAATTCTCTTTGCGGTCGCGGCTGTTATTGTCCTCATTACATTCATCATAACCGGCATGCCGGTAACTCCGGGAATTGACTTTGCCGGAGGAACTGCTGTCACTCTCCACACCGATGACACCAAAGAGGAGATTGAAGCATACTTTGCCGGATATGACCTGAAATCCATCGAAGAAGGAATCTCCGGCGGATACTATCTCAAGTTCGGTCCGATGACAAACGAAGAGATGATGGAATTCAACGAATATATCATAGCAGGATATCCTGATGCCGGAATTGACCAGATCGGCGCAAACTTCGGTGCAACCCTGCAGTCACAGGCAATGCTTGCTCTGCTCTTTGCCTTCCTTGGAATGGCGGTTGTCGTCTTTATCGCATTCCGGAAAATCCTGCCGGCAGTAACCGTGGTGTTTGCCGGAATCGCGGATATCACCATCACTGCTGCGGCAATGAACATCTTTGGAATCGAGCTCTCATTAGCTACAACCGCCGCCCTTCTCATGCTTATCGGATACTCGGTTGACAGCAACATTCTGCTGACGACAAAGGTTCTCAAGCGTCAGGGCAAACTCGAAGAGAAGATGGAGGGAGCATTCCACACCGGATTTATCATGACATCCACCACATTCTGTGCGATTCTTGCAATGTTTATCGTCTCTCTCATTGCAAACGTACCGACCTTATACTCTATTGCTGCCGTTCTCCTGATCGGACTGGTTTGTGATTTAATCTTCACCTGGGGATTCAATGCAGGAATGCTTCGCATTTACTGCGCACGGAGGGTTGGAAGATGAAACGAACTCCAGTGCAGAAACGTGAGAAGAAAGAGTATCACGGAGCAGCAGCCCTCATCCGCGACCCATACGTAATTATCGCGGCAATTCTTGTCGCTGCCTCCCTGATTGCAATTTTTGCTCCGGTAGGGGACAGAGACGGCATTACAAATCTGCAGTTCGGTCTTGATCTGGAAGGAGGGTCCTGGATTCAGCTTGAGTTCCAGGCAGATGTAGTGACAGTCCAGACGCCGGTCGATATTTATGCAGTTGCCAAGTCGATGTCTGATACACTTGACTGTACCGTAAAGCCGATAGATATCGGAAAGGTTGAGGTGGACAAGAAGTTTACCGAAGCCGAACTGAAAGCGGCTGCGGCAAAAGCAGGAGCAGTGTATATCAGCTCGGAAGCAGGGGTCGGCAGTGACACTGCAGATTCGGTAAAACGCATCTTAGAGTCGAAGGTAAACAGTCTCGGCACCAGTGATGTGAAGGTGAATGTATTAACCAGTATCAACGGGGTTGCGCAGTATGTCCGCGTAGAGCTTGCCGGCGTTGATATGCAGGAGGCACAGGAGATTGTCGGAAAGCAGGGACTGTTTGAAATCAGAATCCAGACAACCGGAGAGGAGACAGAGCATGTGCTTTACGGAGATTCGGTTATTGCCGTGCAGACTCCGCAGAAAGATCCGGCAACCGGTGTGTGGGGTGTCGGTTTCACGCTCGATGATACCGGAGCAAAGGCGTTCCAGAAGGAGTGTATTGAGACCGGAGCTACCAGAAATCCGCAGGCACACAATATCAATATGTACCTGGATTCCGAGGTCGTCTACAGTGCTCCGCTTTCCTATGAGCTGGCAGCACAGATTGCACTGCATCCGGTAAACTCTCTCTCAGCATCGACCGGAGTGGGAGAAGAAGGAAAACAGAAGGCGCAGGAGCTGGAGGTTCACCTGAGAGCCGGAGCACTCCCAGTAGAGGTTGAGATTGCCGGTTCTGGTTCGACTTCGGCGGCGCTTGGTGATTACTTCAAGATTGTGTGTGTCATCGCAGGAATTGCAGCCCTTGCCGCGGTTGCGCTGACAGTCTATCTGCGATACCGTGTGGCGGCTATTGTTCTCCCAATGGTTCTGACAAATGTCACAGAGATTGTTATCCTGTTAGGTATTGCAGTCTTTATTCAGCAGCTTGACTTAGCAGCTATTGCGGCACTGATTGCGGTTCTGGGAACCGGTATTGACCAGCTTGTCATTATCACTGATGAGGTGATGCATGAAGGTCGTGTGCCCTCGAAGGTGTTGTATCTGAAGCGGCTGAAGCGTGCGCTGGTGATAATTATGACGTCGGCGGCAACGGTGATTATCGCGATGTTCCCGCTGATTATTATGGATTTATCCACGCTGAAAGGGTTCGCAATTATTAATATTCTGGGAATTCTGATTGGCGTGCTGATTACAAGACCAGCGTATGGAAGAATAGTGATGGAGATTTTAGCGAAGAGGTGAGGGGAGAGAACCTCACTTCTTTCTCTGTTTTAGTATTTCGGATACAATTCCAGATGTTCCATAATAAGTAGAGTGGTATGGAGTACTGTGTTCCATACTCGTCGTTTTTTCTCCCAAATTTACCATACTTGTTCTGAGAGATATTTTCGGAAGATATTTTTCCGGAATTCGGCAAGACGTTTCGAGCGGGTATTTCCTCCTGATTTAACATCAACCGGAAAGATAATCTGTCCGTTTTGAACAAGGAATTCCACATCTGCTCCGCGTTTGGAACGCCAGAAGTATGGATGCATCTCTTTCATGCTCATGAGTTCAGTCAGTACAAAGTTTTCGATGAGCATTCTCCGCATGAAGGCTGTCTGCGGGCCAAGAGTGAATAATGATGATGCGGGAATACAGCTCATTCTCCGAAGAAGTCCCACGTCTGCAACATAAATTATTATCTGTCGTTTAATGTAATTGATCTCGCGTTTTTGACGTCAACTTTGCATACAATAACTGCAAATATTACACATACCTGTCTAGCGGGAGAGGTTATGGGCAACGCCGGACACGCTGAAAATACCTGAGGATTGATTTTGGTCAGGATTTTAATCGGTAGATTCTGTTTTTATTTTGTCCCTCGGAGACAATAATTCCTGCATTTACCATCCCACGCAGGATTTCCCGTGTTCGTGTCAGTTTGAGTCCAAGCAGTTCTGCGAGCATTGCTGAAGATGCTGACGGGTTATCTGTTAGATATTCGATGATAATTTCTTTTTGTCTCTTGGGTTTGTCAGCGGTATTTATCGACGGTTTTGATTTATCAACGCTTATTATCAGCGGTTTTGTATTGTCAGCGGCATTTATCAGCGCTTTCTGCAGATTAGCGGTTTTATCGAACGGTGTTCCTAATGATATTGTAATCCTGTCTGGTTCGAATGTTTCTTTGATATCCGGGCATCCCCATCCTTGTTTTTCCCAAACAGAGTATATGTTTGGAATGCCGCTTCCTGCACGCTCTCCAATGTTTATCAGATTAAACATCTTGATAAGCGTGGTGTTTCGCGGGTCGGAAATCCCTCCGCTTTTTGCATCTGCAATACTAATTCTGAATCCTCCGGGATTTTCCAGGGTTATTCCGCTCGATTTTTTGATGATTACAACACCACGGCTTCCGTGATAATCTGCATTCACCAGACAGTTTGCCAATGCCTCCCGTATGGCGCTGTGTACTCTGGTATCATCAATTCGATCTCCCCGCTCGACTTTGAAGGGGATCTTTAGTCCCTCGGTGAGTTTCTGGTATACGCGGAAATAGAAGTCATAGAGGTTTCCGCTCCAATCTCCGGAGGTTGATACGATTCTGTCTGTCCAACGCTCATTTTCCTCTGAGATCTCACGATAGTCAAGGAAGTAGTTGGGGTACTCGCGGACGATTTCATATTCGTGTCCGAACATGAGAAGACCTGCTGCTGTTGGATGAAGCTTTCCATCTTCACTTCTTCCAAGGGCGCCGAGTTTGTAGAGGAAGTCACAGTCATCCAGCTCCCCCCATACGTGTCCCGGCCGCAGGGATGCCATTCTGTTTCGATATCGGTGAATACTGTCTGTATCAAAGACGGCGGCATCCATATTTTCGAGAACCCGCAAATCCTGCGTTTTTACCGCTGCATCGCGCAGCATTGCAGAGATTTCATCCCGCGTACATTTGTAGTCTCCCTCGCCATTTCTCCGATAGCTTCCGGAAAGCGGGTTTCCATCAATGAAGATTGGTTTGTCAGCTCTCTCTGCCCTTGGGACAGTAATGACTATGATATGACATCCGTTTGTTTCGGCGATTTGAACATCTTTGTCGGAGAGGATGTTGACACTGACTTTTTTGGGGTTGTTTATGGTGTCCCAGAACTCTTTTATGAGCTGTTCGGGATTTGGGAGGTTGATTGGACGGAGGGTTTTATCGGTATTTTCTTCAACACCAAGAAGGATGATTCCGCCAAGTGTGTTGGCAAATGCAGAATATGTTTCCCAGATGCTTTTAGGCAGTCCTCCTAATGCTTTT
The DNA here is from genome assembly GCA_017411665.1 of Oscillospiraceae bacterium. The sequence goes on from JAFQPT010000391.1 coordinate 68,510, forward strand.
TTGGCCTCAATACGGTTGTTTTCCTGATATTTTTCGAGGTGTTCTATGTCAAGCATGTTCTCCCTCCTCCTGAGATAGATTATGTATCATTTTGTCTGATTTCATATAAATATGTGCCACAGCGATTTTTATGTGCTGTACTTAATAAATGAAGTCGTCTTTAAGACCTATATGTATAATACTTGGGAGGGGGGATAGCAACTGCAAATGTAATATGATAGTGTTTATGAAACTGCGGAGGAGAACATTGTCAAGAGGTACTATGTGATGTTGAACGACCAATCATCTGTCATCTGTCACCGGGTTCAAAATAGAAAAGTATGCTTGCCGGAAATTCTTCGCCGCTTTGCGTCATTTCCGTTCGGAGGTGTCTTCTTGTTGTTTAGTTTAGTTGTTCTTTATATAAATATGAATGGAAGAAATGGCGATTTTTTGAGTAGGATGAAGTGGGCTTTGGAATGGAGGTGTCTTTGTTTTTGGAAAATATAGGTGACAGATGACAGATGATTGGTTGTATGTGTTGGTCCGAATTGGAGGAGAAACATTCCCAACATCTGGGTTACAGAGACAAAAAGCAAGTGCTCTACTCTGTTAGGTATTGCGGTCTTTATCAGCAGCTTGACTTAGCAGCTATTGCGGCACTGATTGCAGTTCTGGGAACCGGTATTGACCAGCTTGTCATTATCACTGACGAGGTTATGCATGAAGGTCGTGTGCCCTCAAAGGTTTTGTATCTAAAGCGGCTGAAGCGTGCGCTGGTGATTATTATGACGTCGGCGGCAACGGTGATTATTGCGATGTTCCCGCTGATTATTATGGATTTATCCACGCTGAAAGGATTTGCAATTATTAATATTCTGGGAATTCTGATTGGCGTGCTGATTACAAGACCAGCGTATGGAAGAATAGTGATGGAGATTTTAGCGAAGAGGTGAGGAAACCTCTTCTTTTTTTATAGTTTTGCTTGGAGTTTATCAAGCCATTCCTGGTGTTCGAGATAGAGCATATATCATGCTTAAGCAGTTACGATAAAATATGGAGAAAGGATAAAGATATTTTAGACAAACATATCTGTTTGGAGAATAGTATCATCTTCAATATCAACTGCTGCTTTCTTCCCAATAATATCATCTAAATACACAGGTGATAAACCTCCTCCAGGTCGCTTAAAAGTAATCATATCGCGAGTGATAACAGAACCTTTTTGAATATCACAAGCTGCAACTAAAGAACGTCGGGCATTCTGTCTTGCAGCACTTTCGCTTTCCAGACAGGATAATTGATAGGAACCACGAATCATATCGATAAATGAGATACCATCAATAATCTTTTTTGCATCCGCAGAATCCATTGCGTGATAATGGTCATTTCCGACAAGCGTTTTATCAAGAGTGAAATGCTTCTCAACAACAACAGCTCCAAGATTGTATGCAGTCTTAATAACATCTGCACAAATATCCGGTTTTGTATGGTCAGAGTATCCAATTATTAAATCAGGATATTTATCTTTCAGGCTGACAATCTTATTTAGGTTTGCATGTTCATATGGTGTCGGATATTCCAGCACACAGTGGAGAAGGCAGAGCGGCTGTGAATTATATTTTCTAATAACATCAACAGTTCTCTCAATCTCATCCTCATTTGATGCACCAACTGAAAGAAGAATTGGCTTTCCTTTTTTTGCCATGTATTCAACAAAGGGGATATTATTCAAATCAGATGAGGATATCTTATAAACATTCATCATATCATAGAGATAGTCAGCAGATTCAATATCAAATGGCGTCGAAAGAAACTCAATACCAATCTCTTCTGAGTACTGACGGAGCTCAGCATACTCATCTTTTCCGAATGAGTCAAATTTCTTGAATAATGCAAATTGAGATGTTGTTGCCTCTTCTGAGGTATCCCAATATGAAGGGGAGTTCTTTGCGGCAAGTGTCTCTGCTTTGTATGTCTGGAATTTCACTGCATGGATGCCAGAGTTTTTTGCCTCTCGAATCATCAGTTTTGCTGCCTCAATCGGCGATATCGAGAGTTTTTTTGCAATATCGTAATAGTTTACCCCAATCTCTGCAATCAGTACAAACTGGTTGTTCAAAGCACGGGAAATAATTGTATCAATCATGGTTTAGTCCTCATTTAAAATAATATCTGCAATTCTCTTTACTCCCTTCTTCAAATCATGCTGAAGCATCAGGCTGCGCATCTCTTTCCGGACCTGCGGTGTTTCAATGAGCCAGGAGACAGTTCTTTCAATAGTATCTGATGAAATGTTAATACCAAGCCCTAAGTTGACAAAACCATTTTTCATTTCGGCAAAGGTGTGTAACTGTTCTCGTTCATTTTGTGCCATCACAACAGAGGGAACACCAAGGCAGGCAAGTTCAAACACTGTTCTCCCTTGCGATGTAATTGCCAAATCTGCCTTTTCCATATAATCAGTTATTCTTTTTACATCAGACACAACAGTGACATTAAGTTCATCTGAACTCAGGATTCCGTTTTCCTCAGCAGAATAACCTGCACCAGTTATGATTGTAAAATGCGTTTCCGAGAACTGAGCATGAAGTCTTGGAAGAGATGAGTAAACCCTTTTGGTTAAATTAGATGGATCTGTTCCTCCAAAAAGAACAAGAACTTCATGTACCTTTTGTGAAAACTCCTTTGGCTCAGCAGTGACAAATTCATCTCTGAGACAGTGATACTTCTCACCAAAGAAGTACTGTTTATCTGCATCATCTTTTGAATACAATGCATTTATTACTGCATCTGCATACTTGCTTCCAGGGCCCAAATCTTCAATAGTTACGACACGTTTTGTCAATGACTTTAATTTCTGGATATAGTCCACTGTAGTATCCAGACAATCATTTACAACAACGTCTGCATTCCATTCTGAAAGGAAGTGGTAAAAGTCCTCGTCATTTTGGATGGTTGTCACAGGCATGAAAGATGACCGGAGTTTCTCCAATCCTTCACGATGTTGTTCGCGTGTAACAAACATAATCTCATGTCCGATAAAATGGTATGCCAGTGTTAGACAATGATAAATATGGCCCATACCCAGTTCTTTATGGCCATCACAACGGAATACAATACGTTTCTTATTTAAGACTGCATCACAAATCTGCCAGTCAACAGGAGAGTCAATGTCTGCAGCTTCATCTTCCGGAATTTCAAACACAGAAACATTTGTTCCCAGCCTTCCAGTTGAGGTTACACATTCGCGTCTTGAGATAAAAAATGCTCCCGTCTCAAAATACAGAGGAGGAAGTTTCTGGCGGTTTAGCCGCTCTGCATAATTTGGAGTGTAACCAGATTCAGATTTCGACCAGGTAAGATGCGCCTTGTTTACCACACTGATATAAGAGTCTTTATCATCAGCAATGAATTGAAGTAGTGCTGTATTGAGAGTTTCACTTTTCAGAAGCGGAGATGTTGGCTGCATCGTTACGACAACATCATATCGGAGTTTCTTCCGCGCTTCCATCTGGAGAACAGCATCGTGAATTACTGGGTCAAGAGTTACAGCATCGCCGGAAAGCTCTGCGCTACGGGTGATTGCTGATATTGGATATTTTCCCGCTATGCTTAATATCTCATCATTATCACTGGAGACAACGACATCCATGATATTACTACATCTTAACGCATTTTCAATTGCATAACTAATAAGTGGTTTTCCATGTAGAAGGCGGATATTCTTTCGAGGGATACCTTTGGAACCACCACGTGCTGGGATAATCACAATGATTTTCATATTTGATTTTAGAGTCTATTTCTTTGAGAAATGGTTTGTCTAATTACACTAGCAATCCTCTTATGTGCATTACCATCTAATTTGTGCATGTGATTCTTAACATATTCATTTTGAGCAACATTCATATCAATACCAATATCTATAATTTTAGAAACTACTTTACCAAGCCCTCCTTTTTCAAAAACAGGCAAGCCAACCCCCTCCTCCACATACTTACCATAGTCTGGTTCATCTGAAAAATCCATAATGATTAATGGTTTATGGAATGCAACAGCTTCTTGCCCTGTTGTAGAACTTTTCTGAATTATTATATCAGAAATATATACCATCTCAGTTGTGTTTCCCATTTTATCTGGAACAACCACATTACATTTCAATTCATACTTCTTAAGGTATGTATCAATCAATTGTTTATGTTGTTCTGTTTCACCAGGATGTTGTTTAATTATCAGCGTTATATCTTTTCTATGATAGAATGTATCAAATATTTCTGAAAAGTAAGCTTGATTTTCAGAGTTAGACCAGCCATGACTTTGTGTTACCCAAAGAACAATTGTTGATTTTGAATTTATACCATATCTTTTGCAAAAATCATCACGATTGTACTGCAAAGGTTCTTGTCCTAGATAATCATAACGTGGATTTCCAGTTACAACTACCTGACCCTCAGGATATCCGGCGTGAGTTACTAATAGATTATACTCAAAATCCCCCCACACACATGTAATATCTGGAACTGGAAATGACACCCCACAATCTCTAGATGAGGACACCAATAATGAATCATGATTCAAATATGAAGGATGTTTTGCAATACCACCATGCTGGATACCTATTGTTGGAATCCCATGTTTTCTCGCTAAGTATAAGATATATCTTCCGGAAGTTGTTTGTTCATCTGTTAAAACAATAGCATCCGGGTTATTTTCGCGAATAATCTTATCCATGCAAACACCTCTTATGATTTCGTAAGGTATACTGAGAATCAACCCTTTTTTTAACTCCACTTTGAGTCTCTTTTCATCTACATTTAATAAGTTGGAGACAGTTGTAATCCAATCAGATTCTCGTTTCAACTCATTCCAAAGTTTCTTACAATTTAATATAACATCTACATCATTTGCGCAACAACAACCACATGAGAAATACTCCCAAACATTACAAGAAATGAAACTAGTGTTAGTCTTTTGTATATCCCTATATTTATCAAACGAATTTATTAGAATCTCAATAGGCAATTCTTGATATGGGGTGACTATGTCAGCCCCATACTTAGACAATTCTTCACAAATTGATTCATTATATAAGTTATAATATCCATTATTATTGTCTAGTTGATTTCTTTTGCCCCATTCAATTAATTCAAATCTATATACTATTTTGTGATTCAACCCACCTCTTGAAGTAGATAAATAGCTAGTTTTTCTATTAGTAATAACTAATGACAATAATTTATTTAGATATCCAAATAAACAAATACCCACCCTTACAATAAATGGATTTGATGGAATCAACTCTAAAAGAGAGACGATTATATTTTTAACACCAATTTTTCCATTAAATTTGGATAAGTATATTCCATTATCTATGAACCACCAATAGGATATTGAATTATACTCTAATTTATCTATAATAGTCTTCCCATCGCTAAACTGTTGAGAGAATATATTTCCCGCAGAATCCATCCATAATCACCATGATAATTTATAATCAGAATGCATTAAGCAATTTGAGCATAGTGTATTTCAACGATCTAATTATACGAAATACAGTGTCATAAAACACATCATACTGATAATATTTATGATCTCTCCCTTCTGAAGCAAGGTAATTTGCCAACTCTTTCTCATCAAGATCCAATCTCTCCAATATAAACTTAATATATGGTGTATTATCATCAACAATTGGATGTTCTAACTCGGCAAGAGCCTCATCACGTGTCATTTGACCAGATACAATCATGCTTGACAGATGGGAGGTACGTTTGTCCACTCCAAATTTTTGTGGGAACCAAATTAATTGGATAAAAGCAGTGAGCATATTCTCAAGATGCTTGCGCCCATAGTATTCAAAACCACAGAATTCATTGAGCTCCTGGAATGCTCGGTCTCTGTTATAATCAATATAATCCAATGGGCAGATTGTCTGTAGTCCAAGAATAAATTTATCTAACACTCTGCGATATTCACTGATAAATGACAGTTTGTCAATATTTTCAGTTCCAAATATCTTATTAATAGCAAGTATATTTACAACATCATATGCAGAGTGAGTATTTCCCCTTTGTAATATTGATTCTAGTGCATAATTTGTTCCAGATAAAAAATATTTAATCCCATTTTCTCTAGCATACCTATATAATGCTGCAAATAATACATTATCTTGCGGAACTGCAAGATTAGGAACACCAGCTTTCATATATGCTTTGGTTAAGGCATTAAACTGTTGCTGATCGGGCTTAATTATTATTAAATCAATTCCTGCTGTATCAACTAACTTTTTAATATTAGATTTTGAAATATCTGTATCAAATCCATCATCAACGTGGATTGCAAGGATACGTAAACCCCACGTATATCCTAAATATGCAAGATATGATGAGTCAAGACCTCCCGAAATACCCATCATACAATCATATTTTTTATCAACCCCATCTTTTTTTATTTTGTCGATAATATCATCCAGACGTTTCTTTCCATCTTCATTTGGGAAGTAACATCTGTCTTTTTTAGCCAAAGCTTCAGAACAATAATTACAATAACCATGTTCATCAAATGTAATGGTTTCATCAGATGAATTATCCATCACACAACGCGTACATCTTTGAAAAACCGTCATTTTACCCCAGTAACTCAATAATCAACCATATTTTCTAACAATATCCAAAATAAAACAACGAGGAATAATTGTCATTACATTCCCACATAGAATTTGAGTGAATCATTATCATCCTACTATAATAGGAA
>JAFQPT010000041.1 GCA_017411665.1 Oscillospiraceae bacterium
TCCTTTGTATTCCAATGCATTTTTTGCCATATCTCTGTTACCTCCGATGTTATTGTAACAAATTGTAACATTAATCATACATTTTGTCAACTCTATTTCAAAGCCGCTTTTTGACACATTTTCACAGACTTTGAACATTTTCCGTTGGATTTTGTCGTATTTTTTCAATTTTAAGCAAAATACCTTAAAAAACACCCGCACAGAAATATGTGCGGGTGTATGCGCCAAAAATTTACAATTTCGTAATCAAACGTACCAGGCAGCATCTTGCTGTTCTCTTTTTCTACTCGATTCGTTCATTGATCCCCATCATCCCTCATCTGTCGGCAGATTCTCCGCAACGGGAGGAGTCGGCGTAGGAGTGGGCGTGGGTGTCGGGGTAGGAGTGGGAGTCGGTGTCGGTGTGGGCTTGGGAGTCGGCGTCGGCACGGGAGTGGGCGACGGGGTCACAATCGGCACAGACGGAGTGGGACCGGGAGTCACAATCTCAGAGGGCACAGATGCTGTGGGTGTGGGCGCTGGGGTATTGATGGGGCTCGGTGTGGGAGTCACAGTCGGAGTGGGACTGGGCTCTTCAGAGGGAGAAGGACTGGGAGATTCCATTTCATCCTCTTCCGAACCGAAAATTCCGGTGGGCGCCTGATACGTTCCACTAGGGAAAGATTTCACGGGAAGACCCGCATGTACATCCTTCATGACCTTGCGGAAGATCTGTGCCGCAGGGTTGCCGGAGAAGTACATAATTTCGCCGTGGTCATAGCCGGTCCATACACCTGCAACCTAGTAAGGTGTGAAGCCGACGAAGTAACGGTCCTTGTTTGCGGTGGTCGTGCCGGTCTTGCCTGCAACGGGCATACTGCCGATGCTTGCTTCGCCGCCGGTACCGGAGGTGACCGCACTGCGCAGCATGCTGACCATGTTATCCGCAACCACGGGGTTGAATGCCTGAATGGTTTCGGGCTCATTCTGCAAAATCAGATTGCCGTCCAGGTCGGTGACCTTGGAGTAGGTTCTGCCGTAGGTGAAGGTGCCGTCATTGATGAATGCACCGAATGCCTGTGTCATTTCGCGAACCGTAGTACCGTGGTTCAGCTGACCCAGAGCCATTGCCGCATAGTCGGCGTCACCGGGAACCAGAGAGGTAAAGCCCAGACGATTGGTCAGGAATTCGTAGCAGACCTGAGGCGTCAGCAGGTCAACAATCTGTGCGGGTACGGTGTTGAAGGAGTTGCACAGCGCACCGCGAATGGTGGTCCAGCCATAGTTTTGACGGTCATAATTGAAGGGATACCAGCTGGTGCCTCTCAAGCGGATTTCCGCGTCGTCATTGACCTGAGTGCTGGGCGTAATCAGACCGTATTCCATAGCAGGGCCGTAGGAAGCCAGAGGCTTAATGGAGGAGCCGGGAGAACGGTAGGCATTGGTTGCGCGGTTGAGACCGAAGTTGATGGTCTTTTCACCGGTACCGCCGGTCAGCGCCACGATTTCCCCGTTGAAGGGATTCATGATGACCATGGCAGACTGGAAGTGGATGTCCTTGTTTCTCCAGGGCTTGGGCAGCTTATTCAAATCGGTATAGTAGCTGTCCAGAATGTTCTGGATGTCCATATCGATGCAGGAATAAATCTGGTAGCCGCCGTACAGCAGCAGAGACTTTGCAGTCTTTTCGTTGATGCCCTTCTGTTCCATCAGATCATTGATGACATCCTCATAAACCACTTCTTCGTAATAGGAGTAAATGTACTGTTCGAATTCGCTGGCCTCGCTGCGGACGAAGTGGAGCTCTTCCGCCTTGGCTGCTTCATACTCTTCCTTGGTAATGAAGCCGGATTCGTGATACATTTCGTACAGGATGATTTCCTGACGTTCCTTATTGTTGGCACGGGAAATGAAGGGGTCGTAACGGCTGGGGTTGTTGGTAACGCCCGCCAGAGCCGCACATTCCGCCAGAGTCATTTCAGATGCGCTCTTGCCGTAGTAGGTCTGGGCAGCAGCTTCAATGCCGTAGCAGCCTTCGCCGAAGTAGACTACGTTGAGATACCATTCCAGAATCTCTTTCTTATCGTAGGTCTTTTCAAATTCCAGTGCCTGGAAGATTTCCAGCAGCTTTCGCTGCACGGTGATATCGTCCTGCTTGGTCAGATTTTTGATCAGCTGCTGGGTGATGGTGGAGCCGCCGAAGTCATTGCGCATGGTAATGAACATGTTCACCATCGCTGCGGAGGTACGGTACCAGTCTACGCCCTTATGCTCGTAGAATCGTTTGTCCTCAATGGCGACAATGGCATCCAGCATGTTCTGCGGCATCTGCTCATAATCGATCCAGATACGCTTTTCGTCGCTTTGGATCATGCACAGCTCCTTCCACTCCCCTGTGGCCTTGTCTTGGTACAGGATACTGGAGGATTCGTTGACGTTAAAGTCTTCCAGCGACAAATCGATATCGTCTGTCAGCGTGCTTTTTACGTAATATGCGAAAATGCACATGAACAGCACACCTGTCAGCAGGATGATCAAAAGCAGGGTGAGCAGCACCTTGGCGATTCCGCCTGCAGTGAACTGCAGACCGCCCAGTGTCAGACTCAAAACTTTTTTCGCTTTTTCCATAGACACGAAATGCCCTTTCTATAGAATTTGGTTGCCCAATTTGATGGCTCGATAATAATTCAGCTTAGTATATCACGATTCCCATGAAATGTTAAGGGATAAGCCCCGAAATTTTTAAAATCGTAATAATTGGGATAAAACACCGTCTGCAGGGTGATGATACTTGCAGAGGTGATAAATTTGCTGCTGAGACGAAAACTGACGCTTCTTTCTCTGCTGATGCTGTCGGCGGTGCTTTGCATGGCCGCCACGGCGCAAAGCTTTCTGATGCGAGCCGCCGCGGAAAAAAGTTTTCCCGCCGTGGAAGAAAAATACACATCTTTCGAAACCGCTGCATATATTTTAAGGGAACAGGACGGATATGTCGCTGTTTTCTCGTCGAACGGGTCACAGCTTTTGGAAACCACCGCCATTCCCGTCAGCACCCTGCGGGAGGCCGACCGCTATCTGCTGGAAAGCGGCATCGCAGCCGACAGCCGCGAGACCATGCTGAAACTGCTGGAGGATTTCAATTCGTAAGAAACACCATAAATCGGAATTTGGAATAGCCCTCTCCCACGGGAGAGGGTGCCCCGAAGGGGCGGGTGTGGGGCAAAATAACAGAAATCCCCCACATCCGCCCTCACAAGCTCGGGCACCTTCTCCCCAGGGAGAAGGCTTTGGTGCATCGCTCACGATTATAAATTCCAATTTGTCGTGCTTATCATTCACGTTACCGTGCTTCCGAAAAACGACAAGATCGCCGTCCGTACGAGCTGAAAAATTCCGATTGATTTTGCGCCCACTGTGTTATACAATATAGGCAGAAGAAATCATATAGGAGTGTATTACACCATGACTGAAGAAACCTTTGAACCCGAACTGTTGACCGTTACCGACGAAAACGGCGAAAGCCATACCCTCGAAATTCTGTGCGACATGGACTTCAACGGCAAGACCTACTACCTGTTCGTTCCCGCAAATATCGACGAAATGGACACCAGCGACCCCGATTACGGTTACATCATTCTGGAAGCAATCGAAGAAGACGGCGAAGAATTCTTCTACTCCATCGAAGATGAGGATGAACTGAACTCCGTATACGAAATGTTCATGGCTCTCATTGAAGCAGGTGAAGAAGAGGAAGAAGCATAATTTTTCCATTCGTTCCTTCATTTGACGGCGGACCGGTGCGTATAGTTCCGCAATTTTAGAAGAAAATATTTGTAAAGCCCTGCGCTGTTCGTGGATTTTTGGTTCGTTTAGACCTACATTGTTAATAAGGGATGCCGGCTTCCTGAGTGAATTGCAGGCCTCCCGATACGGTCACAGAGCCGTATTGGACGTTGGAAGCAGCGAAGCTGAGGAGAGGCGACCCACCTGCGAGATACGCAGGTTATAACTGAACCCCACGGCAGGGCGGGGTACTTAAAAAAGGACACTGACTTGATCGTCAGTGTCTTTTTTCATTTCATATCGAGCACAGCGAGATATTTCATTTATAAGTTCGGATATTTCAGCCCCTCGGGCATCCCCAATATATAATCGCTTGATACGCCATAGTGCAGGCAAAATGCACGGAGCGATTCTGCAGATATTTGTGATTTTCCGGATTCATAAAAACTATATTGCTGAGGTGAAATATGCAGAATCTCTGCAATCTCTTTTTGTGTCTCACCATAGAATTTTCGAATCTGTCTCATTCTTTCATAATATTCCACGGATATCACCTAAAAAATCTATTTTAATGATGATATCACTAATTCTAACCACCCACTTGAAAACTAAAATAATATAAGATAAACTACAATATAATTATAGTTTGGAGTGTTAAAAAACGGAAGCCTCCCCTTCGATAAGGGGAGGTAGCAAAATCGGAACGATTTTGACGGAAGGGTCGATAAATATTCGAAACTTTTTCGACCACCCAGTCATCTTCGCTGACAGCCCTTCTTATCGAAGGAGGGCTAGGTGCCTAACTCTTTAACACATTCTTACTATGATGCAACTATAGTTTGAGGCGGTATTATGGAAATGATTAAAGCATTTTATTATGGAGAACCCAATCCTTGTGATACATTTTTTCCCGATGGCAGTCAGTATCGGCAGGAGCAGGAGAAACACGCACAGCAGTGCAAGGCTTTTGAGGAGGAGCTGATAAAAATCGACCCCGAATTGAAAAAGCGGTTTCGCCGTCTTCTGGAAAAATCTGTACAAATCGCCTATCTGGAGCTTGATGAAATGTTTGTACACGGCTTCCGCCACGGAGCTTTAATGATGATGGATGTTTTCAACACGCAAAAGGACACCGACTGATCGTCGGTGTCCTTTTTCATATCAAGAACAAGCAAGGCCCGGCCCTACAAGGACGTACTGCTCCTTTTCGGCTCCCCTTGTCAGGGGAGCTGTCACGGCAAAGCCGTGACTGAGGGGTAGTCCGCAAATCAATGATTCGTAACATCTATTTTCAGCAAAATCGTACGATTTTGCTGAA
>JAFQPT010000392.1 GCA_017411665.1 Oscillospiraceae bacterium
AAGATAATAGTAAATTATCAGTTATAACAAATAAAGATAATGGGTGTCATCTATTACTCTTGTATTTTTTAATATCCCGCATCAACACACAGGGATACCCACAAGTAGAGCCAGCATTTCCTCAGTTAATCCTATCAGTAGTTATTGTTATTATGACAGCACTGATTCTTGTTTGCGGAGTCATTGGAGGAATCATTCTTTCAAAAGAGACGGTATCTTTTGCTGCGATTTTCTTTACTGTATTCTCTGGTATCATGATCTTTTTCCTACAGATATATGCTCCGATTATATTGGGAACAGATAATCCTCTGTGTGCTATATTTGAAATGGGTGATTTTGCAGGATTTGGTTTTGGTCTTACTGCAATTTTTTATGCTGTTTGTATTTTTTTCTCAGGGAAAAAAGATGGTTTCACCATCAAAACTCTCTCTGCTACATATGGAGTCTTTGGTATCTTAGGGATTATGCATTATATTATGATAATGGTTCTTGGAAACAGGACTGAGGGAGGAAACCCTAACGACTCGTTGTTCTACTCTCTATTTACAATGGATGCTCTTGCCGTCACCTGTATTGTCCCAGCAATTCTGGGTGTCATCCTTTTGATTCTTGTGTGGAGGAGGGGCTTACCTATTGTAGAATAGACTCCCTTACTTTTTCAGTTAGATTGTCTTTTGTGTAGTCCTTATAGTAAATTAGTTACATGAAAGATTGAATCTTTTTCTGTTTGGGTGAGTAGTTTTTCATATCTTTGAGAAATGCTTTGTGAAGAATAATATAGCATAAATCTCTCAGTAAGAGAATAATATGCTTGATACTGCCTCGCTTATTGAATTGTAAATGTAGTCAATCTCAAAAATCATTACAAAATCATTATGTGCTTATAGATGCTATAGACTAACATGGAGTCGGACTTTGGAAAAATAAAATTTGGGAAAGCTGCAGCTGAAAATGAGAGAGGAATACGCTATTCCTACTTGTTAAATGATGGATTCCTGGATGCATATGGATATATCAATAAGATATTAGATGATTCACATTTTCTTATTCTTGGATCGAAAGGTTCTGGAAAATCAGCAATCGGAACAAAATTACAGTTAATGTCTGAAAATCCAGAGAACAAACTCTTTACAAAGTTATATTCCTTAAATGACTTCTCATACAGCGAATTTGATAAACTCTATGCCTCTGATGAACCTTCAGAGATTCGTTATTCAAATTATTGGCAGTTTCTCCTATTGTTATTAACATTTAACAGTATAATTCAAGACAAAACCGTATCAACAACTTTAGAGGGTGTTGATTTAGAAAAAGTTGAAACAGTATATCGAAAATACGGTCTACTTCCAGACTGCGCAGTAAATAATATTGCAGATGTAACTGCCGTTCAAAAAATCTTGCATTCTGTCCATGAGTTATGTCTAAAGATTAAAACCCCAATAATTAGTGGTAGTATTAGTGGAAAACGTACACCTGAAGACAAAACACTATCAAGAGAACAGTTGTTCTCAGCATTAAATGATGTCTGTTTCTCCCTCACCATGTCTAATCAACATGTTATTGTGATTGATGATTTGGATTATATCTTGTTTCAGGATAGTTCACAGAAAGAGATGCAATTCAGCTCATTGTTAGCATTGATAATGTCAGCAAACACGTTGAATTCTAAGTTTGAGGCTGTAGGAATAAACATAAAAATCGTAATTCTTTGTAGAACAGATATATTCAACAGCCTTTCTGGACCAAATATTGGTAAGATTGCAGATGATAAGACAATCAAATTAAACTGGTATCAAACAGCAAATAATGTGTATACTACAAATATTGTGAAACTCATCAATTTACGTGCAAAAATATCTTTAAAACAAGAAAATGAAATAAATATTTTTGAAAAATATTTCCCAGAATCATATTCTGGGGCAACCACAAGGTACGAAAGCTTAAAAAACCTGCTAAATTGGACACGACACACACCAAGAGACATAATTCAATTGATGAACCACATTCAAGAAACAGTATTAGATGGATCGGAGTTGACAAGCGATAAAATCAAAGATGGAATCACAAACTATGCAGTGAATTCCTTCATCAATGAGATTAGAGATGGAATGGCAGGATTTTTGGAAAGAAAAAATATTAGCCTGGCTCTAGAATTAATTACATCAATGAGGATGAAAAATTTCTTATATTCAGATTTATTAGATAAAATAAATTCTGATGTGAAATATCAGTGTTTTACTCCGGACGACTTATTATATATATGTAACCTATTGTACGATCTTGGAGCGATTGGACACTATGAGGAAAGTGACAGTAGGAAGCATCATTATTCATTCAAGTTCCGAAACCAGACGTCATCATTTAATCCAGATATGAATATAACATTACATTTTGCCACAGCAAGAGCATATAATATTGATACTCGGTTTAATTCTGTCGCACGGATTGGAAATAAATATTGAGGGTTTGTTATAAACAGGGTGATTTTGCAGGAATTGTTATTGACTGAAACAGTGGTAACTTCCTCGGAGAGACTCAAGCCGTGAGCAAGGCGTGAGTCAGGTGACAACTGACGAGCGATTGGCGATTTCAGGATATGGAAATCATCTGGATTGAGTAATCTATCCTTTTTTCATCCCTGCTCTCTTTTTTTCTGTCTTTGTTCCAAAGAATCTAAGTCCGAAAAAAACCCACACCTAAGTAGAGAGAGGAGGCAGAAATTACACCCCGGATGCAGAACAATGAATTCTGCTCCGGTTCTTGCCCCCTTTCTCCGGCTATTTTCTGCCTCCCTCGGGAGCTAATTACTATGGCAGATTTTACAAAAACAGCAATCTCCCAGAATGCAAAACGGGAGTACATTTCTCCGATTCCCACCTTTGAAAAATTCAACGAAGTAATCGCTGCATTTACCGGCGACACCTCCATGGGAATTACCAAAACCAAGTCCTCCGAGACATACAAGACCAAAATCATCTACTTTGATGCCGAAAGCAACGAGCATGGATATGCTCTTATCTATGCAGCAACCGCCTCTGAGCTTGAAGAGGCTTCCTCGCTCTTCGCAGGAAATGAAGCATCTGAAACCATGGCAGGAATTGGCGGCTCTGCCTCCAAAGACAGCAGGGATGAGACCTGGTCGGTAAAGTTCTCCTGTACGAATCTCGTTACTGTTGGCTCTAAAGAAATTGAAGATATCTTCACCGTCACCATCAGTAAAGAGTACATGAGCGTCACCGGCTTCTCCTACGATGAAACCCTCAGTAAGATTGAAACCTGGGCAGACGGTCAGACTGTACTTGCATAAATCCGGGATACTTCATCCTGGATTTTTCTATTTTGAAAACATTATTCTGACAGCTTTCAACCAATGATATTTCTCAAAATCCTTGTCTGAAACTCTGTTATTTTGCAGGAAATCATTTTGCCCCAAAGAATTTATGCGGTTTTCACCCCAATAGAGTAGTAGAGAGAGGAGGTAAGAAAACCGGTGACTACCTCCTCTCAAAATACCTGTTTTCTTACTTCTTCTCGGGAGCAATTACTATGGCAGATTTTTCTGAGACTTCTATTTCCAGAAATGCAAAGAGGGTTTACACCGCAGAAATCGCGGACGTGAATACCTTCAACACCCTTGTACAGGCATTCGCAGATGATACCACCATGGAGATTACCAAAAACAGATCTTCTGCAACCTACAAGACCAGAATCGACTATACGGACGCAGACGGAGACGAAAACGGATACATTCTCGTCTATGGAACTTCCAACGACCAGCTCTCCGACGCTGTTTCCCTCCTCACCGGAAACGAGACCACGGAAACCCTTGCCGGAGTTGGCGGATCTGCTGCAGAAGCAGATGGTGAGGAGTACTGGGCAGTCAAGTTCTCCTGCACCAAAAATGTTACCATCGGCAGTAAAGTCCACGAAGATTCCTTCACCGTCACCATCGGCAAAAACTACATGCTTATCACCGGATTCGCCTATGACGCAACCCTCGAAGCCCTCGAAACCTGGGCTGATACTCAGGATGCTATGGCATAACCCTGGGACTAAGGCGGAGCCGCATGTCCCTTAGGCGTCGCGGAGTTATGGGCGCTGAGCATACACTCAGGATGCTATGGCATAACATCAGTACTGCAGTTATCACCTTTGTCGAGCGAATACTAAAAAAAGTCCTGCCCATAATCAAAAAGGAGACAATAAAACGTCTCCTTATCTGGGTGGGCTGGGTTCTTATGATAGTGGCTGAAGCCTTCATAGAATCAGCTGAATAAAAGACAGCAAGAGAATAAGAACCCACAAAATCAGACTCTCATGTCTCCGGTTGGATTCCCCTTCCAACCGGACTCCTCTGTTTTGCGTATATTCATATTGCCGGCTCAGCCTCCGGTACAACCGTCGCCCTCCAAAGGAGTCCTCCGCCGGCTTGCACCTGCGGCTTCACCTTTCCAAAACTCCGGCGGCACGCCTCGGACAAGCCTCCGCGTCGCGCCTCCGTACCTCTGAAACATCAGGAATGCAAAAACCAGCGGCATTCGGTCGCCCATTTCACCGCTCGGAAACCTCCTCGCAGTGAAATCGGCTGCCTGTTTGCTCGCCGTCAGTCAAAAGTCTCAACCCTTCGGGTTTCGCCTTTTCACTTCCGGCTCACCGGGGAGCTAAGCCGTTAGGCGCATGCTCCTTAGGCGTCGCGGAGATATGGGCGAGCCTCAACCCTTCGGGTTTCGCCTTTTCCCCTCCGGCTCGCGCGAACCTCCTCCCTCATATATAAACCATAAGGGCAAAACTATTGAGAACTCAGCAAATCAATAGCGTACACTCTTAAACATCAGAGAAATTCAACATGTCTCTATTCATATCAGTGAATAGCCTTATTATCTCTCCCAAGAAAAGTATATGTTTGGATTTACTATGAAAGCGGTCTTAGGACTTGAAGACGGAACTATCCTCACCGGAACCGGCTTTGGCGTGGAAGGCCAGGCATCCGGCGAACTGATAGTAAACCTTGCATCCAACGGATACATGGAAGCCTTAAGCGACCCGGGAGTATCAGGACAGCTTTTAATGTTCGGATATCCTCTGGTCGGAAACTACGGGGCAGATAAAGACCAGCTGCAGAGCGCAAAAGTTCACGCCGCCGCAACAATCGTCCGTGAACTCTGCACAAAACCAAAACACCAGCCGACACTCGCCTCCTTCTTCGAAGAAAACGGACTCATCGGAATTGAGGGAATCGACACCAGACGCCTTACCATCAAACTCAGAGAAGAAGGCGTCATGCGGGCAGCAGTCATCACCGGCTCCGACGATGGAGAAGCAGCCGTCGCCCTTGCCCGAAGCGCTCCGGTTCAGGAAACCCGCGAACTTATTCCGGCTGTTACCTGTGATGCACCGTACCGCATCGAAGGAACCGGCAAAAAGATTGCAGTCCTCGATTTAGGATGCAAAAAATCAGTCTACCAGAGCTTACAGAAACGCGGCGCAGACTTATACATCTACCCGTACGGAACTCCGGCAGACGTCATTTTAGCGGAAAAACCCGCAGCACTCTTCGTCACCAACGGCCCGGGCTACCC
>JAFQPT010000393.1 GCA_017411665.1 Oscillospiraceae bacterium
CCGCTCCGTCACCGCAACGGTCACTGCGCCTTTCTCCGTTTTTCCGCTGAAGTAATAGCTGGGCAATTCCCCGCGGGACAGCCCCATCACCGACAATGTTGCTCCGTCGCACAATGCCTCCGCTACGGTCTGTGCCTGCTCTTCAGCCACGGTTTCCAGTCCCTTCACTGCCGAATAACCGCTTTCTCTGTCATCGGACAGCGTTCCCGCATAATTCAGCTGCGGAGTCTCGGGAAACTCCTCCAGCAGTTTTAGGAGTTCATCCTCCAGATAGGTATCGGCTTCATCGGTCACGAGACCGTTTTCCGCTATACGTCCGCGGATGCTCATAGCCCCTTCACTGAGGTAGCGATACATCTCCCCCAGCACAGGCACCATTTGTCCCGTTACCTGCTGCAGCTGCAAAAAAAGCTGCCTGTCCGCGTCATCAAAGCCTGTACCCTCACACGCCAAGCTGCCCTTCACATCCGCATACTCTTCCAGCTGTGACAGAAAGGCTGCCACCTCCTCCAGCGCATAGGTATCCAGCGGCAGAATACTCAAAGCCGTAGAAGCGGATTGGGTCGCCGCCATCAGCTGTGCGCTGACCCTGCCCGACATTCCCGCCCCTGTGGTTACGCTGCCCTTCCGCAGTGCCTCGTCCGCATCGCTGATACTGCTGACCAGCTGCGCCATGGCACGGCGATATTCATTGTCCTGAGAAATGCGGTATCCTTCCACCCCTGCAGCCGAGGTAAAAATCAGTCCTGCCGTGATAAACACCGCTGCGGCACCGTAGGACACCAGTAATCGTTTCATTTTTTGATTCATAATAAAAACGCACCTTTCGGTAGTAGTCTTACCGAAAGGTGCGTTTCTATTCAATGAATTTCCAAAGATTCCAGAGATGCGGTCAATCGTGCCCGATGGGCTTCCGTTTCCGCAGTGGTGCTGGTAACCAGTGTCACACAGCCGCCGTTTGTATCCAGCAGGTACACATCGAAGATGTTCTGTACGGTTTCCCCGCGCAGATGAATCACGCTGTTATTGCCCAGCTGCTCACGGCCCAAATCCGTTACCGTGCTCATGACTCCGTACTCGCTGAGAATTCCCGTACCGATGGAGTCTGCGGTCTGTCCGCTGCGGAAGCCGATTTCCGCGTACACATCGCCGCTCATCCCCGTACGCAGGGTGATGTAGCAGTAGCCGCTCACATCATTGACCTGATAGCGTTCCCGATCCACCAAAAGAGTAAAGCTCGGGCCGCCTGCAGAGGCGAAAGTGCCGCTGACGGCTGTCATGGTCACAACTTCCTCTTCTCCGTGGATTTCCACGTTCACATCCGCAGGCTGCTGTTCCTGCTGCACGTTGGGGGTAGTTACCACTACCTCGGGAGTCACAGGTACATCGGGCGTGGGAATGGGTGTTGCGGTGGGTGTGGGCGTTGCGGTCACTTCCGTGTTGGGTGTGGTCACAGAGCCTTCTCCGCTCTTGCAGCCTGCAAAGCAGCCCAGACACAGGGCAATCGCCAGAACCGAAAGAATCAATCGCTTCATGGCATTCACCTTTTAGCGGTTGGAGAGCTTTTCGATGCCGACGCCGATACGACGCAGGCATTCCTCCTTGCCCAGAATGGAGCAGATTTCCACAGCGCCGCCGGGAGTGACGGACTTACCAGCAGCAGCAATACGGGCAGGCCACATCACAACTGCGGTCTTAACGCCCAGCTCAGCTACCAGACCCATGAATACGTCATGGATGGTTTCATCGCACCAGTCGTCGATGCCTTCCAGTGCGGGACGAATCTTCTGCAGCATATCCAGACAGATTTCTTCGTTGACCTTGGACTTCTTGTGGATGTACAGCTCGGTGCTGTATTCGGGCAGTTCGTCAAAGAAGTCGATCTTTGCGGGAATATCGGTCAGCAGTTCGGTACGCTGCTGCAGCAGCGCTGCAATCTTGGATGCATCGATTGCGGGGTTCTTCACTGCCTGACGGATGAAGGGCTCAGCTACAGCCGCAAATGCTTCGGGATCCATTGCCTTGATGTATTCCGCATTCATCCACTTCAGCTTGACAATGTCAAATACTGCGGGAGACTTGGAAATATTCTTGATATCAAAGATTTCTGCCAGCTCTTCCAAAGTGAAAATTTCCTGTTCACCGCCGGGGCTCCAGCCCAGCAGAGCAACGTAGTTCAGCACTGCCTCGGGCAGATAGCCTTCGCGCAGCAGGTCTTCAAAAGAGGGGTCGCCGTGACGCTTGGACATTTTGTGGGTCGCGTCTCTCATCACGGGAGAGCAGTGTACGTATGCAGGGACTTCCCAGCCGAATGCCTGGTACAGCAGGTTGTACTTGGGTGCGGAAGACAAATATTCGCTGCCGCGTACAACATGGGTAATGCCCATCAGATGGTCGTCAATAACGTTTGCAAAGTTATAGGTGGGCAGACCGTCGGTCTTAATCAGAACATTTTCATCCAGTTCCGCATTGGGAACAGTGATGTCGCCAAAGATGGCATCGGAGAAGGTGGTGGTGCCTTCCTGAGGAATCTTCTGGCGAACAACAGCGGTTTCGCCTGCTGCCAGACGAGCTTCCACTTCTTCCTTGGCCAGAGATGCGCAGGAGCAAACGTGTTTCTTGATGACTTCGCCGTTGGGCAGGGTCACGGGAACAACGCCTTCGCCTTCCTTGCAGAAGCAGCGGTATGCGCCGCCCTTTTCTATCAGCAGATCGGCATAACGGCCGTAAGTGAAGCGGCGTTCGGACTGGATGTAGGGGCCAACGGGGCCGCCTACGTCGGGACCTTCCTGCCAGTCCAGACGGCAGGTACGCAGGGTGTTGTAAATAATTTCCGTTGCGCCTTCCACGAAGCGTTCCTGGTCGGTGTCTTCAATGCGCAGAATAAACTTGCCGCCCAGATGCTTTGCAATCAGCCAGGTGTACAGTGCGGTACGCAGGTTGCCGATGTGCATATAGCCTGTGGGAGAGGGTGCGAAACGGGTACGCACTTCGCCCTTGGGGATGCGCTGTTCCATTTCTTCAAACCATTTATAATCCAACATAGTTGAAATCCTCCATGATTTTTATTTTCATAGCATTACATCGTAAGTTTATGGCACAAGCCCCAAAATGTCAAGTCATTGAAGCGCAGTTCGTCAAAAATCGAGCAACTGCTTATTGTATTTGAGCCCCGTTTGTGATAATATACATGGATAAGATAATGGCATTTTCCGTAGTTTTGGGAGGTCTTATTATGATTAATGTTAAGATGGCAAAAATGGCAGGCAGCAATTCCGCTGTGCGTGAAATGTTTGAAGAGGGCAACCGCCTTAAGGCACTGTACGGCCCCGAAAACGTCTACGACTTTTCCATCGGCAACCCCTACTTCCCCGCTCCCGCAAGCGTAAAAACCGCCATTGTGGATATTCTGGAGAACATGGATTCCAACTTCATCCACGGCTATATGCCCAATGACGGCTATCCTGCAGTCCGCCAGACTGTAGCTGAGTATATCAACACCAACTTCGGTGATGACATCAGCGGTGACGACATCATCATGACAGTCGGTGCCGCCGGCGGTCTGAATGCTGCGCTGAAGGCGCTGCTGAATGAAGGTGACGAGGTCATCGTACCCGCTCCCTACTTTCTGGAATACGGTCATTATGTGGGAAACTACGGTGGTACCATTGTTCCCGTTCCCTCCAAGGAGGAAGACGGCTTCATGCTGGATCTGGACGGTATTGCAAACGCAATCACCCCCAAGACCAAGGCTATGATTATCAACAACCCCAATAACCCCACCGGTGTCATTTATCCCGCTGAGGTCATTGAACAGCTGGCCGCCGTTCTGGAAGCAAAACAGAAGGAACTGGGCATCAGCATTTATCTGATTTCCGATGAGCCCTACCGTGAACTGGCATTCGACGGCGCAAAGGTTGCTTACCTGCCCAAGTACTA
>JAFQPT010000042.1 GCA_017411665.1 Oscillospiraceae bacterium
CATTTTATGACAGTGAGCCCTTTGCCGATTTTGAGAAGTATCTGAAAAAAGCAGGGGCGGAAATCACTGTTCCGCAGGCAGGTGACCGATTCCTGCTGGGCAGTGCGGTGATTGATATTCTTGCTCTCAACAGCGGAGAAGGGGAAAACGATACCTCTATCGTTTTGAACATTACATATGGAGACACCAAGTTTATGTTCACGGGAGATGCGGAAAGTGCGGCAGAGGATGCGGTTGCGAACCTGCGAAAGGACGCAAAGACCACAGTGCTGAAGGTAGCTCATCACGGTGCAGATACAAGCACCTCTGCAGCATTCCTGCGTGCAGCTGACCCTGCGTATGCGGTGATTTCCGTTGGAGAGGACAACGATTACGGGCATCCCACCGAGCAGGTGCTGGAACGATTGGAACGCAAGGGCGTGCAGCTGTTCAGAACCGACTTGCAGGGGGATGTGAAATGCACTTCCGACGGCAAGACCGTTACCTTCTCTGTGGAACGGAATACCGATATCAATCCCTATGTTGTGGTCACGCCCACCACTATGGTGACACCGACGCCTGCGCCTCAGCAGGAAAGCTATGGGGTTGACTATATTCTGAATAAGAACACGGAGAAGTTCCATTATCCCGATTGCGACAGCGTCAAAAAGATGAAGGAGTCGAATAAGATTTATTTCACGGGAACTCGTGACGAAGTAATCATGCGCGGATATGAGCCCTGCGGAAATTGCAGACCGTGATTGATGCAAAAAATAGTTTGAGTTTGTGCAGAATATGAAAAATTTCGATTGCTTCATATCAATCGGAATGGTACAATATTACAAATAAGCATGTATTTTCGGGAGAATCGGTTCACATTCTCCCGAAAATGCCATTAGGAAAGAGAAAGCGTCAAAACAGGGGAGTGGATGTATGAGTAACCGATTCGGTTTTACATATCCCGGATGGAACATCGTTCGCGAAATCGGCCGCGGCAGCTTCGGTGCCGTGTACGAGATTGAACGAAAAATCGGCGGCACCATGGAAAAAGCCGCACTCAAGCGCATGACAATTCCGCACAACGAAAGCGAAATCACCAATCTGCGCCAAATGGGTCTGGATGATGTCAGCGTGACCAATATGTTTGAGGCCCAGAAGGAAAGCGTTTTGAAGGAATATCTTCTGATGCGCAACATCGGCGGTCACACCAACGTGGTCAATTGCGACGACGTGAGCGAAATCATGCATGATGACCGCATGGGCTGGGATATCTATATCCGCATGGAGCTGTTGAAGCCCATGACCGACCATATCAAGGCTTTCCCCGGTGAGCGGGAAGCAATTCAGGTGGGTCTGGATTTGTGCAGCGCACTTGTGCTGTGTGAAAAGCATAAGATTATCCATCGCGATATCAAGCCCCAGAACATTTTTATTTCTCCCAACGGAGACTATAAGCTCGGCGACTTCGGCATTGCCCGTACCATCGAAAGTGCGACCCACGGTGCATCCACCATGGGCATCGGCACCAACAATTATATGGCTCCCGAAGTGCGTTACGGACAGGAAAACTACAACCACACTGTGGATATCTATTCCCTCGGTCTGGTTTTATACTGGCTGCTGAATGATATGCGCCTGCCTTTTTACCCTCTGCCGCCCACACCGCTGAAGCTCAGCGACGTGCAGAATGCCCAGCATCGCCGTATGCGCGGGGATGCAATTCCCGCACCAAAGCACGGCAGCGATGCGCTGAAAGCCGTGGTGCTGAAGGCCTGCGCCTTTGACCCCAAGGACCGCTATCAGTCCGCAACGGACATGAAGGAAGCGTTGGAGGCTGCCAAGGGTAAGCCGATTGCGAAGCAAGCGGAACAGAAAGCCGTTTCCGCACCCGCTGCAGAGCTTGAGGTGACCGTCAGACAGCCCAAGGCAGTCATTGCAGAGCCTGCGATTGCAGACGAGGATGTGACAGTCAGTGCTCACAGACCTGCGGAGGAAGCGAAGCCCGCAGCAGAAACTGTTGAGGATATGGGTGACTACACAGTTGTGGAAACCGAGACTGCGAAGACGGTTTTCACAAAGCAGCCCG
>JAFQPT010000394.1 GCA_017411665.1 Oscillospiraceae bacterium
AGCAACTAATCGCGGTATCAGGATATTTGGGCTAAGGCGTCAGCCGCGACTGAACGTTGCTTTATGAAGTTTTTTGAAAAATAGGGGTTGTTAGAATATCTCAAAGTGTTATTTTGGAATAACTACCGGCAGTTCATTGTGGAAAATCACATCCACTTCAATGCCGTACACTTCCTGAATCAGCTCCGGAGTAACACCCCATTTGTCGCACGCCGCATAGATTTTTCCGCCCTTCATGAAAACGAAACGGTCCGCAAACCGCAGAGCGAGATTTAAGTCGTGCATCGTCATAATCGTTGCACAGTTATGCTGGTCAACAACGTGGCGAATCAGATGCAGAATCTCCATCTGGCGCGAGAGGTCAAGAGCGGATGTCGGCTCATCGAGCAGAAGAACCGACGGCTCCTGCACAATAGCGCGGCAGACACAGACTCTCTGCAGTTCTCCGCCGGAGATTTCATCAATGTAGCGAAGCTGCATCGAGGAAAGACCAAACTTGGCAAGGGCATCCTCGACCATCGCGTAGTCCTCTTTGGTCAGCTTCCAGCTGATGTGCGGCTTTCTGCCGAGCAGGACCGAATCGAAAACGGTCATGCGGGCCGCTTCGCTTCTCTGGGCAACGTAGCCGACATTCTTGGCAATATCATTTGCCGACATCTTCGAAAGGTCTGCATTGTCAACCAGAATCGCTCCTTTCTGCGGGCGGAGAATCATGTTCATACAGCGAAGAAGTGTGGACTTTCCAACACCGTTCGGACCTAAGATTGCCAGAATTTCTCCGCGGGAAACACCGACCTCGATGTCCTCCAGAACCGAGTGCGATTTGTAGCTGAAGGCAACGCCGTCCACTCTGAGAATCGCCTCTCCCGGACAGTCGCTGTGGTGCTCGTGGTTTTCCTCATGCGAATGCGGATGGGAGTGGATAACACCATCTCCGTGCATGTGCTCATGGTCATGCATATGTCCGTGGTGTGAGTGATCGCCGGTCACATTCTCCTCCCTTTAATGATTAAGTAGATGAATATTGGCGCTCCAAGGAATGAGGTAAGAACGGCAACCGGGAGAACCTGCGGGGCGATGATAGTGCGGGCAACCGTGTCTGCCGCCAGAAGCAGGAGTGCTCCGCAGATGACACTTGCCGGAATTAAGAAGCGGTGGTCGTCGCCGACGATTCTGCGCATCATATGCGGGCAGACCAATCCCACAAAACCGATGACGCCAAGGAAGGCGACAACAATCGCACTGATAAGCGACGCGGCAATCATGCCGAGAAGGCGAGTGCGGCTAACGTTGACACCAAGCCCTTTTGCCGTCTCTTCTCCGGCATCTATTGCATTGAAATCCCAGCGTTTGATGAAGAGGTACAGCGAACATACCGCAACAACCGCCGTGATTAATCCAAGCTCGCTCCAGCTTGCACGTGATACATCACCGAACTGCCAGAAGACGATGGATGCCAGCTGTGTGTCATCGACAAAGTACTGAATCGCCATCAGTCCTGCGGAGAACAGAGAACTGATAGCAACACCGGCTAAAACCATCGTCTCCGGGGTTGCCCCGCGGACTTTTGCAATGGCGAGGATGATAGCAGTCGTTGCAAGCGAGAAGACGAATGCGCAGATGGTCGTCAGATACGGGTTGTTGACAACAACCGCGTCAGCGATACTGCTTCCGGTAGTTCCTGCTCCGAAGAGCAGGATGCCGACAGCGGCACCGAATGCGGCGGCGTTGGAAAGACCAAGCGTAAAGGGAGAAGCCAGGGGGTTTCTGAGAACCGACTGCATGGCAACACCGGCAATCGCAAGACCTGCTCCCGCAACAACTGCTGTCAGTGCCTGCGGGATTCTGATGTTCCAAAGCGCCCGGTCAAACAATCCGGTGCCGCCAGGACCATGCAGAAGGGTTGCAATCACATCAGGGATGGGAATAGTGATTGCACCGACTGAGATGGTAAGTAAGAACAGCACCACGCAGAGGATGATGCCGACAATGATGATGCCGGCTTTTTTCCCGACATAGGATTTGTAGTCTGCTGCGTCGTGCTTCATGTATGTACTTGTTGGTTGTTCATAGATTATTATCTGTTGAAGAGCACCCGCTGATAGGAGAGTCCCTCCACATTGGCGCTTAAGAGGTCAAAGACCGGTTCGCCGACGACGAAGGTATAGATTTCATCCGCCTTCTTTACCGGATCAATATCTTCGAACTGTTCCGGATAGAGGAGTTTTCCAATGAAGTATGCGTTGGCTAAGGCTGTCTCATGGTTGACGTTCATGGAAGTGTGCGGGTTTATGGTGTAGACCATGCTGTTCTTAACTGCCGTCAGTTCACGGTATGACGGGTCGTTTTTCAGTTCGACCAGTGCGCCTCCTTCTGCGGCAGTTAAGGTTGAAAGGTCAACGAGGATGAAATCCGGATCCCATTCCAGAAGTTTCTCCTTGGAAATCGGTGCGTATCCGGTCTGGGAAACCGAGGTGACCTCGGCTGCGGCATTCTTGATGTTCAGAACCGCAAACGGATAGTATGTGGGGTCTGTTCCGTCAAGTCCATGGACGCCGTTGTAGGAGACGCCGCCGACATAGACTGTTTCCTCAGTAGAAAGTCCGGCAACTCTCTTCTTCAGGTCAGCCTCGACTGCATCGAAGTAGGCAATCAGGTCTTTTGCCCGCTGTTCCTTATCCAGAATGTCTCCCAGCATCAGGAGAGTATCCTGAATCTTTTCTGCATCGGTTACGTAGTTTCCGGTGTAGAACATCACTACAGGGATACCGGTCTTTTCCTGAATCTCGTTTGCAACCTCAGCGTTCGAGCTGGATGCTCCTCCCATAAAGAGAATGTCTGCGCCGGACATGAGGAGTTTTTCGTTGTCAACAACACCTTTTGCCGCACCGACCTCCGGGATTTCGAGAATCTCCGGGTTGGCAAGGGCATACGGTCTGACGTTTACGGTTTCGATGTTGAGTTTACTGTCCTGATAGTCAACTGCGCAGACATCGTCTAAGTCAATTCCAAGATAGACAAAGTAGCGCATCGACCCGGAGCCGACAACAGCGATTTTCTCCGGGTTTTCAGGGATGGAAACTTCGCGACCGAAGGCGTCGGTGATGGTTACCATTCCCTCACTGTCTCCGGGTGAGTCGGTTGTTACACAGCCTGCCGAGATGAGTACGGCAAATACGGCAAGCAGTGCGGTAAAGAGGAGAATGTGCTTTTTCATGGTGTTACGAATTGTAAATTGGTGTTACTGTGTATTAATGATTTCGCAAACGTATGTTTAAACCAGTTACAAACTCAGGAATCGTATGATTTATCTGCCCGCGGGTACTATTACTTGTTATGAAATCATTTGCGGATGCGGTTGCATTTCACGGACACTCCTGCGGTGGACTTGCGATGGGCTATAAGCTTGCGGAATATGTAACAGAACTGCTCGGACTTTCATTTTCCGAGGATGAAGAGCTGGTCTGTATTGCCGAGACTGATTCCTGTACGGTGGATGCTATCCAGGTGTTTCTGGGATGCACTGCCGGCAAAGGAAATCTGTTTGTAAACAAGTGGGGAAAGACGGCATTCTCTTTCTATAACAGAAAGACGGGAAAGTCAGTGCGCCTTGTTGCAATTCCTGATGCCGTTCCAAGACCGGCAGAGATGACGGAGCTGCGAAAAGTGGTCTTCTCCGGCAAAGCAACCGAAGCCGAGCATGCCCGCTATGATGAGCTCTCAGACATTCATGTGGAAGAGATTCTGGCAACGCCTGCAGAGAAGCTCTTTGAGGTGAAGGAGACTACAGAACTTGTGCCGATGAAGGCGCGGATGTATGATAATGTTATCTGTTCGGTCTGCGGAGAGCAGACGGCAGATGGTCTCTGTGGAGTTATTGACGGGAAGTATGTGTGTATCCCGTGTATGAGGAGGTTGTGAGTTTTTCTCGCATAGCAACTGTGTTGTTTGGATGAATTATCTTATTTTTTGTAAGGGGTTTGGGACTGTTGAATTAATTTATTAATTACTGAGAGGAGATTAATTATAGAGAATTATGCAAGTAGTTGTGCTTGATCATCATCCATTACATGACAGTCGTATTTCACGACATTTGCAGCATTGTATTTCCTCAGGCTATAATGTGTTTAGGCTTCGACTCGATGAAAAAAGTCCATTTTTCACTAAACAAATAATACAAGATGAAAACACTATTCCAACGATATCGTTGGGTTGCCATATTACAAGATATGGTTCTGTGAACTCCTATATTTACACATTCTTATGGTCATTGGTGCGTTATTTTAATGTAGCGAAAGTTTGTAAGAATCTTGGTGTTTCGTTTCAAGAACCAACAATTTTGCATATTCATGACCCCATATTGCTTCCACTCGCATATAAATTATCAAAGAGTTTTAGTGACTGTAATATTATCTATGATCGACATGAAGTTTATGAAAAAACCCGTATTCTGTCTGTAACATATCCACCATATGTTTATCACAGTACTGAGATGCGGATGAAAGATAAACTCGATGGTGTCGTAACCATACTTGATGAATATATTCCTAACGTCTCAACTTTATTCCCAGGTAAAGCTGTTGTTTCTGTTCCCAATTATCCTCTTGATAAATATTCCAATATTGATGCTGTAATCCAGAAAATTGAGACATTAGGGGATGATGTGAATTATAAATTTGTGTATGTCGGATCTCTTGACTGGAATAATGATAGGGATTTGCAAACTATATTATATATCGCTGAAAACCTCTTATCGAAGGATTATCCTGTAAACTTTTTAATAGGAGGGGCTTCTGATGATAAAGAATTGCTTTCAAAATTCTCGGATTTAACAACAACATATGGTTCTAAATTTATCTATGCAGGATACATGAACCATAATGATGTTGTTGTTGAAACCCTTTCCGCAACATTTGGTTTCAATATGATTAAACCTGATTCGGAGTATTGGGTGCTTTGTTCTCCAAACAAAATATATGAATATTTACAGTCCGGGGTTATTCCCATAATCCGTGCGAACTGTGCAAATTCCACTGTACTTAAAAAATGTTCATTATGGTTTAATCAATCAGATTCAGAGGAGAAAATTCTCTCTAAAATCGAAGCTCTTTTATCAGAGCCAATGACAATTAAGGAAATGATGGGTGATGCATTGGAAATTAGCAGAGAGTTTACTTTTGAGAAAGTTGCATATAGATATAATACTATATATGAATCTGTATTTTACAAAAATCGATCAAACGAACATTTTATTGACGGATAAAAGATATAATGATTCCCATAGCAAAACCATTCGCATCTGATGAAGAGGTAGCACATGTCCGCGATGTTATCCTCTCTGGAATGATGGCATCTGGAGATGTTGTCCATGAGTTTGAACAGAAATTTGCAGAGTACTGCGGAACAAACTTTGGTGTTGCAACAACCAATGGTACAACTGCTTTGCATGCTGCACTTCTTGCCGCAGGAGTAAAACCGGGAGACGAAGTCATTGTTCCGGCATTCACCTTCTTTGCCTCTGCCAGCAGTGTATCTATGTGCGGAGCAAAACCGGTTTTTGCAGATATTCTTCCGGACACCTACAACATTGACCCAAAATCCATTGAGGAAAAAATCACTGACAAAACAAAAGCTGTGATTGGTGTGCACATCTTCGGACAGTGCTGTAATGCTCCGGCAATCGCTGATATTTGTAAGAAACACAATCTCACCTTCATCGAGGATGCAGCACAGGCACATGGTGCTTCTTGGAATGGAGTAAAAGCAGGAGCATTAGGGGATATGGCAACATTCTCCTTCTACCCAACCAAGAATATGACAACCGGGGAAGGAGGGATGGTTGTAACCAATGACAAAACATTGGCAGATGTAATACGTGTTCTCTGTAATCATGGTCAGACGGAAAAGTATCTCCACACCATGCTTGGATACAACTATCGTATGACGAATGTACACGCAGCAATTGGTCTCGAACAGTTGATGCGTGTTGATGGATTTACTGCCACGCGTCAAAGGAATGCAAGAATATTCTCAGAAGGAATCACTGCAGAAGGATTGACTGTTCCTTATGTTGCACCGGAAGCAGTACATGTTTACCACCAGTATGTCCTGAGAGTCGAGGACTCATTCCCGATGACCCGTGATGAACTGATGCAGTATCTGGCAGACAAAGGAATCGGTTCAGCAGTTCACTATCCAATCCCGCTGCACAAACAGCCGTACTATGCAGAAGAGAACAAAGATATGGTTCTTCCGGTTGCAGAGGATGCTGCAAAGAGAGTATTAAGCCTCCCGGTTCATCCGGCAGTGACCGAAGAAGAATGCCGCTACATTGTTGATGTGATTAACAATATCTGAAAATTATGAGAGTAGTAACTATTGTAGGGGCTCGCCCACAATTCATCAAATGTGCTCCCGTATCTCGTGAACTCAGAAAGAAGCATGAAGAGATTCTGGTTCACACCGGTCAGCACTATGATTATGGGATGTCTGATATCTTCTTTGAAGAGCTATCGATTCCAAAACCGGACTATAATCTGGGAATCGGGTCAGGAAATCATGGAGCACAGACAGGAGCTATGCTTGCGGCAATCGAAGAGGTTCTGCTGAAAGAAAAACCAGACTGGCTTTTGGTTTATGGAGATACAAACTCAACCGTCGCTGGAGCTCTTGCTGCCGCAAAACTGCATATTCCAGTCATTCATGTAGAAGCTGGTCTTCGTTCATTTGACAAACGAATGCCGGAAGAGATTAACCGTATCATGACTGATCACCTCTCTGATTTACTTATCTGCCCAACAGAAACTGCTGTTGCAAATCTCAAGACAGAGGGAATTGTTAATGGTGTGTACCACGTGGGAGATGTGATGGCTGATGCAGTTCTTTATAATAAGAGGCGGGCATCTCTTCATTCGAAAATTTTAGAGAATGTTGGGGTCTCGAAGGGGCAGTATATTGCGGCAACCATTCACCGCCCGTCAAATACCGATTCCAAAGAGAATATGGAGTCAATATTCTCAGCGTTTGCAAAATCAGGAAAAATGATTGTATTCCCGATTCACCCGAGAACACGAAAATACCTTGCAGAGTACCAGATTGCAGTTCCGGAAAATGTTCATCTCATTGAACCGCTCGGCTATCTAGACATGTTGCAACTGACAGCAAATGCAGAGAAGGTGGTCACAGATTCCGGCGGTGTTCAGAAAGAAGCATATATTCTGAAGGTGCCTTGTGTAACCCTGAGAGAGAATACTGAGTGGGTTGAAACATTGAACAATGGATGGAACAAACTGATTAACTCGGCAGAATCTAATACTGTCTGGCAATCACTCTCTGAAACTATTACTCCGGGAGACTGGCTTCCTGTTTTTGGTGATGGACATGGTGCTGAGAGTATTGTTGATATTTTAGATAGGCATTCCTGATAGCACTTCTCCACATAATTATTTATCATTTTTTTGTATTCTTGTAACATAGCAATATATAATATTTATGAGAGAGAATATATCAACAATTTACCCTCCTTACGAGATACAGCAATAGGATAATCTATTATGAAAGTCGGTGTTATTGGAACTGGGGTCATGGGTCAGAACCATGCACGAAATTATGCAGATATGAAAGGGATTGAAGAGGTTGTCCTCTTTGACGTCTTCTCAGATGCAGCAGAAAAGACCGCAGATAGACTTGGTGTCGTGACCGCCTCCTCTCTTGACAAACTCCTGGATGCTGTTGATGCAGTAAGTATCTGTGTTCCTACACAATTCCATAAAGACACTGCTTTGCAGGTATTAGAATCTGGTGTTGCGGCCTTAATCGAAAAACCTGTTTGTTCCACAGTTTCAGAAGGGGAGTTCCTGATTGAGCATGTTCCAAAAGAGGCGGTTGTTGGAGTTGGACACATTGAACGGTTCAACCCAATTATCCCTGAGATTGCTAATATTGTAGAAAACCCGCATTATGTCTCTATTCACCGCCACAACCCAGCCTCATCCAGAATAACTGGAACTCCAGTTGTTGAGGATTTGATGATTCATGATATTGATATTGTTTTCAATACGTTCATCAATGGTTCATACAATATTTCCGCATGTGGGACAGAAGATGTGATGGCCACTCTCATCAACAATAATGGAACGCCAGTTTATCTCTCTGCAAGCCGTAAAGCATCTAAGAAGATTAGAAAGATTACTGTAGAAACTGAGGATTTAACGGTTGAAGGAAACTTCATGACTCAGGAAATTTATATCTACCGCAAAGCAGGAGTCTATAAAGCAGAAGATATGCGTTATGTTCAGGAAAATGTGGTAGAGAAGGTCATGGTTCCCAAAGTAGAACCGCTCAAGCTGGAGCTCCAGACCTTCCTGCAGTGTGCAGAGAAAAAAACGCAGTTCCCGATTTCCCTGGAGCAGGGTGTCGAAAACTTAAGAATCTGCGAGAAGATTCACAAAGCCGCAGGAGTGTAAAATGACAAAACTTGCAGAGTTATTCAAAGCCCGTGGACCTATCAGAAAAGTGGGCTTTATTGGTATGGGATATGTGGGAATCCCGGCAGCCATGCTTCAGGCTGACGTTCCGGAGAGAGAGAAAGTTTACGGATTTGACATCTCCCCCTACAAGATAAACACGCTGAACGCCGGAGAAAACCCGTTGAAAGGGGAAGAACCAGGACTTGATGACCTCATCAAAAAAGTTGTGACTGAAGGTAAGTTCGAATGCCGCGGAGAGTATGATGTTATCTCGGAAGTGGATGCGGTATGTATTGCCGTACAGACACCCTTCAAAGACCCGAAAGACTTGATTCCTGACTTTGGTCCTTTGAAGAGTGCCATAGGAAGTGTCGGAAAACACCTGAAACCGGGAATGCTGGTCGTTCTGGAATCCACGATTACTCCGGGAACAACATCCATTATGGCACGCGAAATCCTGGAGGAAACATCCGGTCTGAAAGCAGGAGAGGACTTCGGGCTTGCTCACGCTCCGGAGCGGGTGATGGTCGGACGTCTCCTGCAGAACCTTCGCGAACATGACCGCTGTGTCGGCGGAATTGACGAGGCAAGTACACAGCGTGCGGTAGAACTCTACTCACCGATTCTCACCAAGGGAACCACCATCCCGATGAATGCAACGGAAGCTGAGGTTACCAAGACTACGGAAAACACCATCCGTGACTTACAGATTGCAGCAGCAAACCAGCTCGCTCTCTACTGCGAAGCGATGGGAATTAACTTCTATAATGTACGGACAGGTGTTGACTCTCTGAAAGGTGAAGGAATTACTCGTGCAATGCTCTGGCCTGGTGCAGGTGTCGGTGGTCACTGTTTAACAAAAGATACCTATCACCTCGAACGCGGAGTTCAGATGTTAGGTCCGGACAAACTGGATTATCCGGAAGGAGAATCCTCCATCTATGTCCTTGCCCGTCATGTGAATGACTTCATGCCGAAGCACATGATTACTTTAACGAAGAATGCGCTTCACTGTGACTCGCTGAAGGGAAAGAAACTCGCACTGCTTGGCTGGTCATTCCTTGCAAACACCGATGACGCAAGAAATACCCCGTCTGAAGCATACTATCTCCTGGCAAAAGAGGAGGGAGCAGAGATTCGGATTCATGACACCTGGGTGCATGATTATGCTGAGCTCGAAGGAGTGGTAATCGAGAAAGATATCGCAACAACGCTTGACGGAGCTGATGCAGTAATTGTCCTCACCGCACACAATGAGTACAAGTTCCTGACTCCAGAAGAGATGAAGGTGATGACGAAGAATGTACATCCGGCAGTAATCGATGGAAGAAACATCATTAATCCAGATGCATTCCTCGACAATGGATGGATTTACCGCGGAATCGGACGTGGGGACAAGAACAATTTAAGCTGAGGTCAGAATGCCTGCACAAAATACTATTGGAAAAAACGTCACCATCTTTGAACCAGTTCAACTGGGCTTCCCTTCTCGAGAACATTTAGGAAAAGAGGACTGGCCCGGTGTGGTTATCGGAGATGACTGTGTCATCCGCTCAGGATCGGTAATCTACAGTGATGTGGTTTTCGGGAACTCCTGCCAGACTGGACATAATGTGGTTATTCGTGAGAAGACCATCATTGGAAACCACACAGCTATTGGAACCAGTACCGTCATCGAAGGCAATGTAACAATCGGAGACAATGTCAGCATTCAGAGCCAGGCATTTATCCCGACCAACACGAAGATTGGAAACAATGTTTTCATCGGTCCGAATGTGGTAATCACCAATGACAAGTATCCGCCTACTGGAATCGGAGGGCTTGTCGGGGCAACCATCGAAGATGGGGCAGCAGTCGGGGCCAACTGCACGCTGATTCCTGGTATTGTGATTGGTAAAGGTGCGTTCGTTGCTGCAGGAAGCGTGGTGACAAAGGATGTGCCAGAAGACATGATGGCGGTTGGGAATCCGGCGAGAGTGAGAGAAAAACCGAAGATTATGATACAATAAATTGTTGAGGGTGATTAATGATGAATAATAACAATATTGAAAATCAATAAAGTGAATTATAGAATTCCATTATCGCAGTTTCAGAATGTTTCATTTCTACATATTTTCTCCCATTCTCACCTATCTTATTGAGATTTGTCTTTTTCTCCAGTATATTTTTCAGAGTGTCATAAATCGTATCTTTGGTTGTATTAATTAGAGTGTCTGGTGGGATATACCTTGTTAAGGAGTCCTCAATATAAACACAAACAGGCTTTCCTAGAGTCATTGCTTCCATTGCAAACACACCATACCATCCTAGCATAAGTTGATCAATCACAAGGTCTGACTCTACTATTGCTTGGAGTACTTCTTCGTGTGATTTGTTTTTTAAACAAGTGAACTCAATATTGTATCCCTCTTCTTTAAGGGATTCTATCGCAGATTCTATGTAGTTTGTTCCTTTGATTTTTGGGTTAGAAGGCGCATGCAGAATTCGTAATGTTCCATCTCCCTCAACAAATGTATGTGGTGTATATATACTAATATTTTCTGTGTTTATTGGATTTGGTAGCCATTCTGTCCCCTTCGATGCATACATTAACAAATCTGGTGTTGAAACAAATCTTCTATTGCATACTAATCTTGGAATCAACTGTTCTTTTTTTCCTCTCAAATCACTACCATGATAATGATAATAGAGTTTTTTACCACATAATTTCCAGTAGATTAAATCTAATCTAAATGGTAACAGAGACCAACCATGTACATGTATTTTGTCTCCGAGTTTTGCTATATCAGCAATTGTCTTTAACCTTAGTCGTAGTGAATTGTATGAGTATCTACTTGTTGTAGCAGAGATATGAATATCACCGTGTAACGATTTATTGATATTATTTTCAGCAACCTTATTATTAAACCAAGTTGTAATGACATGTACAGTATGACCCTGTCTTTTTTGGAACTCTGCGGTTGTGGTAGCAACAAAGGCAAGATTATTTACATGAACAATTCTAATATTGGATTTATTGTATGATTTTTGTTTTGTCATTAATATTGAATCCTACTATAATAGGAA
>JAFQPT010000043.1 GCA_017411665.1 Oscillospiraceae bacterium
AGGGGGACCGCTTGCGGTGGAGAGGTCGAAAAACATGCGGAAACGTTTGTAAAATCGACCTCTCAGTCATTTTGCTGCGCAAAATGCCAGCTCCCCTTATCGAAGGGGAGCCAAGCGCCTCTTTTAACTCTTCCCTTCAAACTTCGATTTGTCTTTCTCACACGTATAAAAAACAGGCACAGCAAACTTGCTGTGTCTGTTTTAAGGATTCAGTTTTCCGCTTCTCTGTCGACCCATGTCAGCAGCATCCAGCTGTTGTCGGTGGGTGCGGAGTAGCCGTAGGGCACGAAGCGGTCGGTGTCGGTGCTGTCCATATAATTGAGGGCATTTGCAAGGTCGGTTTCATAGGTATTGGAGGTGCTGGAGCAATAAATGCGGTCAAATACCTTCCCCAAAACCTTCATATCCTGTCCGTTGGTACCCTTGCCGTTATTCAGTGCCTCATAAGAAACACGCAGACCGATAGGTGCCAGATCCCCCAGTTCCTTTTCCATATAGATGGCAAAGCTGGAAACCGCAGAATCCGCAGTGGGAGGGGTACTCATAGTCTGAGAATAAATGACGCCTTCTGCCAGAGGATGAGATACATAGCTGAGCATAATTTCGTCAAAGCCCATGTAAATCAATTCCTTGCACAATTCCGCCAGATATTCACGGTAGGTGGTGTTATAGGGGTCCATCCAGTAACCGGATTCCGTTGTCAGCAGCTGACCTGCGGAAGTGCACAGTGCAGTGCCGGTATAACGGGTCACGATGGCAGAGTCCAGCATACAGCTGACATCAGCCACCAGATACATGCCCTGTTCCTTCAGCAGAATGACCTGATTGGCCAAATCGTATGTGCCGCCCAGACCGTAACCCACCGCAAAGTCGGTATCGGAGGGGAACACCAGCTGCCCGCTTTCGGGCTTGACCTGCAGCACCAGTGCCTTTGCATTGTTGAGCTTGGCGCGGCTGATATAGCTTTGCAGGGACTCATCGTTGATTTGGTCATAAGTCACATACATAGCCTTGAGGATATTCACACCCTCACCCGCATTGGTCTTGACATTGGAAAAGTCATAGCCGTCCAGTACCAGCTCCGCCTGTACCGGCTCACGGGTGACGCCTTCCAGATCCTCGATTTCCTCAAATCCGTTGTCCATAAAGGGCAGATCCAGATACACGCCATCCTGACGGTAAACCAGATATTTTTGGAACGAGGAGGAAATCAGCATTACGGAAGCCACAATCAGCACAGCAATTACACCGATAAAGGTTACCCAGTTATAGTGTTTTTTTCTGCCGGGATATACGTCCCAATTACGCTGTTCGTTCAATGATTTTCAATCTCCATCAGTTTGTTTACGCGGGTTTCATGTCTGCCGCCTGCAAATTCGGTGTTCAGGAAGGTTTCCACAATTCTCAGTGCCATATCTTCTTCCAGAACTCTTGCGCCCATAGACAGAATCTGCGCATTGTTGTGTTCTCTGCACATCTGTGCGGTGAACTCATTGTGGCACAGAGCCGCACGAATCCCCTTCACCTTATTTGCAGCAATGGAAATACCGATGCCGGTGCCGCAGATGATGATGCCGCGTTCGCATTCGCCGTTGACGATTGCCTTTGCAACCGCTTCCCCGTAGATGGGATAGTCGCAGCTTTCTTCGGAATAGGTACCGAAGTCCTTATATTCCAGACCCTTTTCTTCCAGATACTTCTTTACGGACTGCATCAGAGCATATCCGCCGTGGTCACAACCCAAAGCGATCATAGTCATTACCTCGCAGTATACACAAATTTTCGATAATATTATAATCCCAAAAATACCGTCAGTCAATCACAAAGGCCAGGAACTGAGCCATTTCATCACATTATCCCCATAGGATGTCGCCACAAGGATGCCGCTGAGTGCAGGATAAAACAGCACAAACAGTGCCACGCCCACACCGTTGATGGCATACACCTTACCACGCTGTCCCGCTTTGTCAAGCACCGCAGCCACATAGCCCAGTGCCAGACACAGGAACACCGTGCATGCAAAGTAGTGGTAATGGAAGACGATACGACTGACGAATACCCAGGGCAGCAGCTGTGCCAGATAGCCCAGCAGAATAAAGGCCGCCTTGGTATCTTTGCGGAACATCGCCAGATAGCCCATGCCCACCATGGCAAGCAGGCCGCCCCAGCAAACCAGAGGACTGAGGAACGCCGCAATGGAGCCTCTGGTACCTGCGCCGTAGTGCAGATAGTATAGAATGGGCCGAATGTCAAAAATCCACTGATACCATGTGGAGGAATAGGGATGAGTAGCATCTACGCCCACATGATAGGTGAACATGCTCACTTGATTGTCCCAGACGATTTTTGCATAGCGGGGATCAAAGTACATGCCGATGCCCTGCATTCCCTGACTTTCCCCATAGGGATAGTAGCTCATGTAGTAAATCAGAACAGGGACTGCCGCAAACCAAACAAGGCAGAACCCCACATTCTTTGCAAATGCCTTCCACTCTCCCTCACGCAGACGGATGATCCAGTGGATGATCCAAATCACGCCAAGACCGATTCCCGCATAAATGCAGATCCATTTGCTTGCCGCACCCAGACCGAAGCAAATCCCGCTCAGTGCCAGACACCTGCCGTTTCGCTCGGAAACGAAGCGGTACATGAAGTAGTACATGATTACAATAAACAGCACCGCATAGCTGTCGATGGTGGCGATGCGGGTCTGCACAAAGTGCATAAAGTCAAAGGCGAAGAGGGTCGTTGCAGTAAACGCACCCATGGTGTTTTTGAACATACGCTTGGACAGCAAATACAGGAATGGCAGCATCAGCACCCCTGCCAGTGTCCCCATGCTGCGCCAGCCAAAGGGATTCATGCCAAACAGGGTGATTCCCAGCCCCATGATGATTTTGCCCAACGGAGGATGGGAAATTTCATAAGGCCACATGCCCACAAGATGCTCATAGGCCGTGCGCGCATGATAAATCTCATCGAAGTAGGTGCCATAGAGGTAGGTGTATTCATCGGGATGCATGTCGAATTCATCAGTCAGCTCTGCGCCCTGCCCGTTGACAGCTGTCAGCGGCAGTGGATTGCTGACTGTTGACTAAAATTCATAACAGACGTATTTCTCTATAAATTCGCCGCAATTACCTAAAACACCCCACAGCAGATATTCTCCGCTGTGGGGTGTTTTTCACTATCGGTCAATTAATTAAATCA
>JAFQPT010000395.1 GCA_017411665.1 Oscillospiraceae bacterium
AGGGCGAAATTGCCGATGTTGTAGCCTGCAACATTCAGCATGTCAAATGCACGGCGGTTTTTGCTGCTGCCTGCGCCGAGAATATATGCAGCCAGAACCAGCACAATGCCCGAACCGAAGCCCAGCAGAATGAGCAGCAGCAGAGACAGATCAATCTCTTTGCCTGCGAAGCTGACGGCAATGGCGGCAGGGGTGGTGATGCGGATGACGATTTTGGACAATACAATAAAATCGTCCTGATGCAGCACACCGATTTTCTTCATGGTGTAGCCGAGTATAATAATGGCAACAAAGCAGCCTGCTTTGATCAGAATATCTTGCATGGGGAAACTCCTTAGAGAATATGCTGTCATTATAAAGAAGGCAGACGGGGATTGTCAATTTCCGCAGACTAAAAAATCCCATCGAAGAATCCTCTTCGATGGGATTTGCTTATTTTTTTTCGTCCAGAACTTTGCTCAGGAACATCGGCCACTGGATTCTCCACCAGGGCCAGTCATGATTGACATCGTGGCCCCAAATCTGCCAGTCAGCCTTGATGCCCTTGCGTTCGAAAATATTCTTCAGTGTGACGGTAGACTCCAACATTTCGTCTTCCCATGCACCCTGACCGACGCAGATAATCAGAGGATCGGCGTTGTTGAATTTATCAATGTAGGGGTGATCTGCGGGGAAGTTTGCCA
Source organism: Oscillospiraceae bacterium (assembly GCA_017411665.1). The sequence continues at coordinate 684 of JAFQPT010000395.1, forward strand.
TGTAAACCACGGGAACGTTCATGTATGCAATGTCATCCATGTAGTCACCGATGAACATCTTCATGTCAAACAGACCGGACAGAGAAATGACACCGTTGAACAGGTCGGGACGACGCAGGAAGAAGTTCACTGCGTGGCTGCCGCCCATGGAGCTGCCGGTAGTGATGACCCTGCCGTAGTTTTCGTCGCCATTGAGCTCAATCATGCGGGGATACAGTTCGCAGGTCAGATAGTTATACCACTTTTCATGCATCTGCATGCGGAAGTGGGGATCGCCGTTGGGGCAATCCCAGCTTTCGGGGTCGATGGAATCCACGCAGAACAGCTGCAGCGCACCGCGTTCAATCCAGGGCTTTGCGATTTCTACCATGCCTTGATCTTCCCAGTCCCAGAAACGGCCGGACTGGCAGGGAAATACCATCATGGGGCGGCCTGCGTGACCGTAGACCTTGAATTCCATGTTGCGGCCCAGATAATCGCTCCACTCTTTGTAGTAATTGACTTGCATGTTGTATGTTCTCCTGTTTCTTAGTTTGCCAGAGTCTGAACGAATGCGATGAATTCGTCCTTATCAGCTTCGGTGTCCATCAGTGCGGTGTACATCTGGTTGCCCATATCCAGAGCCAGAGCATCGGGCATACGTTCGACCATTACCAGCTTGCCGTTGTACTTGTTCAGAATTTCTTCGTGGCTATGGACATAATTCTTGCCGTCGCGGCGAGCGGCGTAAACACAATAGTAGTGGGGACCGTCCAGCTTCTGGTCGCAGCGGCCCTTGGTGACCATATCAGCCCAGATTGCGTAGCTGTCCACACTGTTTGCGAAGTTGATCATGTCGGGGGTGTAGCCGCCTGCGGGGCGCATGTTGACTTCCAGAGCAACGTAGTCGCCCACTTCGCCCAGACCCTTCTTTGCCTTGGTCAGACGGAAAAATTCACAGTGGAAGAAGCGACTCTTTGCACCAAATGCCTTGATAGTGCGGAAGCCGGTATCCTTCAGCTTTTCGTCGACCTGAGGAACGGTCCAGTAGCACAGGTCGCCATAGTCAGCGACGATGTCCAGAATGGGAGTGGGGAATTCATTGGAGGTGTAGAACAGAGGAACTGCATCGGGGCCTGCAACGCCGTCAAAGCTGACGATGGTGCCGGTGATGAATTCTTCCATGATGTAAGGGTGCTCGGGATAGTTGTCGTAGAACCAGTCCAGATCTTCCTGAGACTTCAGCTTATAGGTAGCCTCTGCACCGCAGCCGCTGTTGGGCTTTACGATAACAGGGTATTCCACTTCTTCAATGAAGGCTTCCGCAGCAGCCTTATCGGGGGTCACGATGTGATGACGTGCCACGGGAACGCCTGCCTTGCGGTAGCTGTCCTTCATAGCGGACTTTTCCTTAATGCGTGCGATGAAGTCATTCTGTGCACCGGTGGTGATGTTGAAGTCGGTACGCAGCTGAGCGTCCTGTGCAAGCCAGAATTCGTTGTTGGATTCCAACCAGTCAATCTTGCCGTAACGGAATGCGAAGTAAGCCAC
>JAFQPT010000396.1 GCA_017411665.1 Oscillospiraceae bacterium
AATACCAGCCACAATGCCCATAGACTCAGCAGCAGACTGCCGGGAAAGCGTCCAAGCAGCTTCAAGACGGCTTCTGCCAGTCCTGTATCCTTTGGAAATTGCCGAAACAAAGCAGTCAGCAGAGTGCTCAGCAGCGAAATGGGAACTGCTGACAGTGCTGCACTGACCCAGGAGGCTGAACCAGCAGCAGAGGTGACTGCACCGGGAATCAGACGCAGAAAGGGGCTGAGCAGGGAAACAAAGGACAATGCCATCAGTTGCTTGGATGAAAGGGTGCGTTCCATAACAGATCTCCTTAATTTTTGGCTTCGTTATCTCCACGAGAAATCGAACAGTGAATTTCGGCAGTCATGGGGAGTGATTTGAGCTGTGTTTCCCAGCTGAGGGGATTGGCTTCCCATTCCTTAGGATAAGAAATAGCGATACGGGGTCCTAATCCCAGAAAGTCTGCTTGTGTGTGTCTCATGGCTTGCAATACTTCGTCAATCCATTGGCGTACAGCTTTGGAGAAAAATCTGCTGAGCTGTGCGGTGTCGATTTCCACCGCTTGCTCATGCTCCTCAATCACCGCCTCCACTTCCAATTCCACGGTCAGACTTGTCATGGTACCCGATTCTCCGAAGGTCGGTTTCAGTGTTGTCTCCACATTTTTGAGCTTCAGACTGTAGGGGTGGTGATTCAATGTGACAGTCACGGACTGTGTCCCCAGCTCATTGAGCAGGAGATTGGCTCCGCGGGAAGCCTCTTCAGACAGAAAATGCACCAGTTTCCCCTGTTTGATGATACCGTATCCCGCAACCACAGGGGTAAGCTCTTCTTCCTCGGCATCCGCTTTTACCGTTTTCGTGGGTTTGATGTCCAGAGCACAGGCCAGAGTGCTTCCGTATTCTGCGGTATAGCTTGCAATGTCACCGCAGGTAAAGGGATAACTGTTTCCGCTTTGGGTGCAGTCCCGCACCACTGCCTCCAGAACCTCAAAGGTACTCTCTTTTTTGCCGCCTGCATGGGCAATCAAATCCCCGGCTTTGCCGCTGCGAATGAGAAACAAGGGCAGGTCGGAGCGCAGCTGATTGGAGCTTTCCAGATATTGCATGATATCTCCCAATCCTTCTTCTGCATATTTCTGTCCTACCAGCACGTAGCGGGTGTGGGCGTAGTAGAGTTCTTCCTTTCCGCTGTAATTTTGTATAGCGGAAAGGGCATCGGAAATATTTTTTCCCGAAGCGGACAGGCGAATGATGCCTTCATTTTCCGATTCTCCGCCGCTGACAGAAAGCTGCAGACCGTCCTTATGGATATCAAATCCAATGGTGTGGACGAGCTTCAGATTTTCGATTGCCCGATAATTGGAGAAAAGTCCTGTGGCTTTACTGCAGCCTGTGGAAAACATCAGACAAACAGACAGCAATAATATGGAAAAACGCTTCATAATAGGCCTCTTTTTCATAAAATAGGGAAGGAATGTGGAAAACTCATTGCACTGCGGTACAGGTACGGAGTAAAATATAAGCATCACCTGCCGAAAGGAATGACTTACGTTGAGGACACAAACCTGTTTTGAAAGAAACATGCTGCTGGAAATTCAAGAAGTCCGTGAAAATGGAATTTCCGTGCAGGGAAATCCCTACGAGGAATTTAATAATATATATGGTATAGCCCACGGAGGCTATTTATATACCGTTGCATACATTGCAGCGCAAATGACGGGGGATTTGTGTCTGGGCGGCAAATGGGATGTTCGGAATGCGGAATGTATTTATCTGCACCCGCTGCGACTGTATCCTTCTCATATTGATACGGTCTGGATTCATCGGGATGAGCAATATCCGTTGCTGCGTGCAGAAGTGCGGGACAATCGGGGAACTGTGTGCTTTGAGCTGAATGCTGTATTGGCACCTGCAGAGCCGGAGCCGGAACAGGCGGTGACCCATACACCCACAATCATCACCGACCGCCGCTTGCCCAAGAGTCCTTACGAAAAGCCTCAATTCCCCTGCCTGTCGTCTACCTTTTCCAGATGGCTGGATATTTATTCCACTTCCATGACGGATGAAATTATCGTTTACTCCGCAGACTTGACAGAAAGAAACTGTGTGGAGAGCGGATATCTGCACCCTGCCGTGATGTTCACAGCTGCGGACTGCGCTGCGGGCGGCTGTCTGTTTTATATTGATAAGAAGCGACCCATTACCGTATCCGCCAATATTCATTATCTGAAACGCACCTTCTGCGGGCCTGTTCATGCAGTATCCAGACCTGTGAGAAAGGGAAGAATCCTCAATTTCTTCGATGTGGATTTGATTGACGGAAACGGAGTTTGTGTGGCAACCGCCCAGTTTGTCATTCAGCATCTGGACCACAATTCATAAGAGTCGGAAAAATGAGACTGATTTTGAATGATAACCAAAATTAATTGTTAAAAAAAAGACTTATTTAAAAACCATTGCGGTGCATAAAGTTTTATGAGACAATAAGAAATGATAGAAAGATAACAAAGGAGCTTAATGCATGAATTACGAAAGCAGAGATTCTCTGGCAAAAATTGTTGGATTTGAAGTCGTGGAAGTCCGTGAAAACGGATTGCTTATCCGTGCGGAAAACAAAAAGGATTTCTGCAACGCATATGGTTTTGCCCACGGTGGTTTTGTTTACACCGTCGGCCATCTGGCAGCCATTGCATCCGCAGAAGTTTGCCTTGGCCGTAAGACTGTTGTTACCGAAGCAAGCTGTGAATATCTGGCAAGCTTGAAGGGCGAATACGCATATGCAGAAACCGCATTGCTCAGATCCGGCGGCAGCCGCATTGAATACCGTGTTTATATTCGCGACGACCTGGGCAGAGATTGCTTCAGACAGGTAACCATCCTGAAGGAAGTCGAACACGAAGAAGTGACCGTCAGCGGCAAGCAGCCCACTTTGTTTATGAGCAAGGAAGGCGACCCTGTGGACGAAGTCACCGGTCTGGCATATCCCAGACAGTCTCCCTTCTTCGCAACTACCTGCCATTGCTTTATGACAGGCAGAGGAGAAAGCGGTATGAAATACTCCGTTGACCTGCTGGATGATGTATATGACGTTTACGGAACTGCTCACGGCGGTGTAATCTACACCTGCTGCGATGCATGTGCAGGTGGCAGCATGGCGATGCTGTTGGAAAAGCGCCCTGTAACCGTATCCAGCTCCATTCATTACCTCCGTCCCGCGACGGAAGGCCCCGTAACCGTAGAAGCAAAGCTGGTGCGCAACGGCAAGCAGCTGGTATTCTATGATTTGGACATCACCGATGCAAAGGGCGAGTTGATTGGTGTTGCACAGTTTATCATGCAGGGTGTGGAATATAAGGCAAATTTGCCTCAGGGATATCAGAATAAAGCATTTAAGGAGTGACAACTATGCAGAACTTCATCGATGATCAGCTTCCCATCAATGATTTATTTACCGAAAATTTGAACCTGTGCCTGCAGAGCTATGACAAGAAGAGTGTTGTGGTGCGCTGCGACAGCAAGGACGTTTACTTGAATCCGTATGGATTTGCGCACGGTGGATTTCTGTATACCATTGGGCACATCGCTGCCCGTAATATGGCACTTGTTTGTTTGAACCGTCATATGCAGGTCGTTCAGTCTACCTGTCAGTATTTGGATAGAGTCACCTGTGCGCCTATCACCGCAGAAGCAAGACTGCTGAGTATTTATAATGAAGCGGTTGTCTGTGAAGCAAAGGTAAAGGACGGCAAGGGCAATGTCTGCTTCCTGCAGACATTGATTTTGCAGGATACCACCGAAGACAATGTAGAGCTGCTTTACCCCAAGCAGTATGAAGGGGATAAAGGATCCAAGTACATGGGCACAGGCCTGTTTAAGGGCAACCAGAGAAAGTCCTTTGACGATGTCTGCCACATCGGCTCTCCTTTTGCGGATAAGAGGGGTATTCATGTCAGCACCGACCTGTATAATGACATTTGCAGCGACCGCGGTTATGTCCACCAGGGTGTTCTGTTTACCATGTGCGACAACTGTGCGGCAGCCTGCGTGGCGATGCAGCAGAAGAAGCGTCCTGTGACTGTTTCCGCTGCGGTCCATTACCTGTCTCCTGCAGTTAAGGGCCCCATTACCGCAACCGGCACTTTGCTGCGTGCAGGTAATAAGCTGGCATATTATGACATTATTGTCAGAGACGGTACCGGCAGAAAATGTGCAAAGACTCAGTTTATTATGAACTGCACCGAATGGCCTGCTCAGGTTGAGCAGATGCTGAAGCAGTTGGGCTTCTGATTCAAGTGAAAATCATAAGGGATGACAATTCGTCATCCCTTATTTTTGTTTTCGCAGGTCTGTACCTGCAATTTTTTTGTCTCGATATCGATCCTTCCATAGAGGAAACCGCAGCAAACTGCGGAGCCGATGAGCCTCGGGCTCATCTACGAAGGGATGCAGATAACTGACCTCGAAGGTATCAATGGTACACAGATGCCAGATTACAAGAGTCACCACCGCAGTCAGACCGAAAATTCCTCCTGCGGTAGCGGCAAGAACGATTCCCAACCGCAGCAGACGGACAGCGGAAGCGAGGTCTTGACTGGGCATGGTATAGGAGGAGATTCCCGAAAAGGCAACGATGATTACTGCAATGGGAGACACCACGCGGGCATCCACCGCAGCCTGTCCCACAATCAATGCACCGATGATACTGACTGTGTCCCCCACGGGGTTCGGCAAACGAAGACCTGCCTCCTGCAATAACTCGAAGGCAACCAGCATCACAAGGACTTCCACCGCAGTGGAGAACGGCACCTGCTGTTTTGCGGCAATGACACTGGAAAGCATTTCCGTGGGAATCATTTCCTGGTGATACATAGCGATGGCAACATATAATCCGGGGAGCAAACATCCCACCAGCAAAGCCAGATACCGCAGCAGCACCAGCATGGAAGCAACAGCAAAATGCTGTGCCGTATCTTCTGTGACCTTCATAAATTGACTGAGCGGAGCGGGAACCAGAAATCCCACCGGCAATCCGTCGACCAGCAGACCGACTCGACCCTCCAAAAGCATGGAAGCAAATGTGTCGGGGCGTTCCGTATGCAGCAGCTGGGGAAAAGGGGACATAGGCTGTTCGGTAATCAACTGTTCCAGATATCCGGGTACCAGAAGACCGTCAATATCCAATTGACAGAGCTGTTCCTGCAGCTGCTGAACCACATCGAAACGGGCTACCCCTTCTATATATAATATAGAAAGAAAGGTATCACTTTTTTCCCCCACCGATTGCACAAGGTTCTTCAATTTCGGTGTTTTCAGCTTGCGCCGCACCAAACAGGTGTTCACGCGAATATTTTCAATAAATGCTTCTTTGGACCCCTTGATGCTTTTTTCCATCGTGGATTGATCCACCGAGCGCATAAAGGTGCTGCGGGCTTCAAAGGACAAAGCCTTCTCAAGTGTTTCGAAAATCAGCACGCAGCTGCCGCTAAGCAAATCGGAAACCACATCATCAGTCTGTGTGTAGGCTTTTGCACTGAAATTATGGACAGCGCCTTTGAGTATTTCATTATACGCATGGGAATAATCGCTGCAGCAGTCGAATCGAGCAGGAGAAGTCAGAGGACGCAGGATATCATTGGAGATATTTGAGCCGGATGCAAGGCCATCCATCCAGCATAGCCACACAATCAAATGCTTTTGTTCGCCGATGCAGATTTCCCGACTCATAAAATCGGAGCAGTCATGAAATATTTCATCCAAATATGCCTTTGTAATGGGAAAGGGAAACCTTGGTTTAGTTGTATTGTTCATTTTCATATAGGGAGTATGTGTCTTTCAGCTTCTATTTATGTAAAATGACAGTAATGGAAAAATCTTCAAAAAAGTTGAAAAAAGTGTTTGACAAACGGGGGATGAGGTGCTATTATAGCAAAGCTGTCGCGAAACGGAGCGGCAACGACAAAGAAACTTTGAAAAAAGTGGAAATAGTTGTTGACAAGCGTTTCGAGTTGTGTTACAATAATAAAGTTACTGCGAGCCGAGCGGCGAGGGCGAAAATAGAAAGTTGTAAAACTTTCAAAAATAGTTCTTGACAATCCAAACGGGTTG
>JAFQPT010000044.1 GCA_017411665.1 Oscillospiraceae bacterium
TATGATGGCATTACTTACACCATTGGTGAGCAGATTGCGGCTAATAACCAAAGTGAGTATGAGGGGCTTGTCGGTGTGATAGTTGAAATCCGAGACGGAGATGATAAAGAAACCGAAAACGATACCCCTGATATATACTGTCAATTTGATGCTCCGTTGCTTCCTGAAGACATTATGGAATTTGAGAAACGTTTTTCTCAGCTTTATGGTGAAGAAAAAAATATGGAAGATATTGCACTTGATTATGTTGCAATGTCGCCAGAAATGATTTTTTCAACTTCTGAGAAGCGAAAAGGACAGAAGTTGATTACAGTTTATTCGCTTACCGAAGATTGGGCTAACAATGATGAATATGGTTATTCAACAGATTTGTTTGCAAGCCGTGATGAAGCTATCCGCGAATTTAAGCTACGGCTCGGTATCGAAGCTAACAATGGTATAATTGCCGATCTTGGATGTAACAGCCAGTTCGTTGAGGAAGGTGGTATAGATTCTTACGAATGTTATGTCAATGGAAGTCATTGCGAATACCACTTCATCATTTCAGTTGAAGAAAAGGAATTATGTCTTTCTGATGCGTTTATGGAAATTGTTGCGGATATGAAAATTGATGAAGCTCGCATTGCTGACTTTATCAAGCAAATTGAGCCTTGGGAGGAGCTAAAACATCTCTCAGATGAACAGTACCAGATGCTTATTAATGATCCGAATTTGCCTGAGTATATCAGCGACGCTTTGGACAAAAACGACTGTTTCCATTCTTCGTATTGGGAAAGCATTTCTGAAATAGGACATCGGTTAGTTGATAAAGCTGTTTCGATGGCAAAAGGAGATGTTAATGATGCAAATCCCAAAATCCTGTCTTCATAAGCATCGTGTTGAGCAGTACGGCGATTACTGCAGAACCGGATTGTTATTTATCTCATACGGGACAGCATTAACCTGTTTTGATTGTCAAAAGACATATACATATCGCAGTCTGAGGTTAAATATGCATCCCGTAAAATACATAAAAAACCGTCGCAAAGAACGGTTTTATCAAGATGAACTACCATTTTAATTAAGGAGGTCCCACTATGACTTTTTTTGATTTTCTACAACTGGTTGGAGGTTTAATATTAGCTTTTGGCTATCTGCCTCAAATCAGACAATTACTCCGCACAAAATCTTGCGGAGACCTTAATCTCAAAACATATCTGTATCTCACATTGGGTATCGGATTGATGGAAATATACGCGGTTGATTTATCAAAGAACGACTGTGGATATATGTTTTTGATAACAAACACACTTTCATTAATTCTCGTATCATTGATTTCAACCTTGATTATCAGATACAGACTTCGTGAGTATAATCGTATCATGAAAGAGCGTAATCCCGATTTGGTTACACAACATGCATATTATGTGACAAAATGGGAAGACGGCTCAAAGGTAATTACTCCGTGTGAGGTAAACGTCAGGACAAAGGAGATCACGAAAATTTATCGTTCTCCATACGATGTCGATTCGACACTGGAATCAGAAGCACTCTTGCTTTATGAAACCGAATATGAGGTTTATTCAGAAGAAGAATGCACCACAAGACGCACGGCAAACATAGAAGACAATTGGGTTCCGTGGTAATTATGGGGGTGACATTTATGGATTATATTTTGATAATACTTCTTTTTATTGGATTGACTCTGTATTGTAGGTATCTTTGCAAAATAACCGTTTACTATGTTTATTACAATGATGACGGAGTGCAGATACCCGGCCTTTTAATTAGGAGACCGCTATGGGACATGACTTTTATTCCGTTTGAACGTGGTTGCGGTTTTGATATGCAGAAGATTTACAGACGTACACGACATCTCATTACGCCCATGGAGGGAAAGAAAAATGAGTAACAGTCGTAAATTAACCAGTATCGTGTCATACCCGGAACGTGGCGAAGGCGGTAACAACCGTTATCGCGGAAATTGTTCCCCGAAACTTATTGAGGACCTGATAGGATTCTTTAAGCCCGTTGAAATCTGCGATTATATGTGCGGCAGCGGTACTACAAAAGCTGCTGCAGATAAATGCGGTATCAAAAGCCGTCTTTATGATTTGCACAGTGGGTTTGACATTATTAATTGTGAAATTCAGGAACGCCCTGAGTTTATCTTTTGGCATCCTCCATACTGGGATATTATAAAATACTCGGATGTTATGTACAAAGCATCTGATGTTGAAAATCGGTATGGATATAACCCGATGCAATTTGATTTGTCCAGGATACAGAACTGGGAAAGCTTCGTTGAAGCAATGAATTACGCTATGATGAAGCAGTTTGCATCTCTTGAAAAAGGCGGTCGTATGGCAGTCCTTATGGGAGATATAAAGAAAAAAGGAAAACTGTACAGTATGCTCTCTGAGATAGTAAAGCCGGGCACACTTGAGAATATCATTATAAAAGCTCAGCATAATTGTTTTTCAGACAATACTACCTACAGCGGTTCCTTTATCCCGATTCTGCACGAATATGTGATGATAGTTCGCAAGGATAACTCTCTCATTATTCCGGTCATTGCTGCCAAGCAGTTTGTTACCGATATGCGAGATATAAAAGAAGCGTCATGGAAGGATGTTATTGCCTCAGTGCTTGAGGAATGCAGCTCTGAAGTTCCGCTTTCATATCTATATGAACAAATCGAAAATCACGAAAAGACAAAATCAAATAAATGGTGGAAAGAAAAGATCCGCCAGACCTTGCAATGCAACCCTGCGCACTTTCTTCATACCGGGCGTGGTATGTGGATGTTAAACAGGAGTGCGGCATAGTTGTTATGAAGGGGTGTTACTACGGTAGCACCTCTTTTATTTTAGAACTTTATATGTAAACAAAATGCCCTTTCTTATCCAAATGGATTGACTATTGTGAAAATTTCTGATATAATACTTATATAAGTTTCAAGGTTTCCATAGAGAAATCACAGTTATCAGAGTTTACACAGTGTCATTTGCGCTATGCGCGGATGGCACTTTTTTGTTTTCTTGCCAATTTATTTTGGACATAAGCCAACATCACCTTCGGGTTTTGTTGGCTTTTGTTATATATCTCAGGCGAAAGCCTACAAAGAAAGGAGCATTTCTATGCTACAATGTAAAGATGGTTTCTACACCACGTTCAGTTCCTATCCAATGATGCGGGACTATCATGAGGAGCAGGCAAAGGAAAGCCGATGGGTACGCTGCAAGGTTAACGAATTGCAGATTGAACCCCTTGATGATCCTTCCACCATGTACTCTCGTCCTACACCGTTTGCATCAGGAATCACAAACGAAGCTGTACAAGATACAGCGGAAAATCTCGGTCTGGCAATGGCGATTGACGGTCATGCATACCCTGTACGCACAACTGCATACAAAAGTCTGCTTGACAGAGCCAAAATCGGAGGTACAGTTCTTCCGAAACTCAGCCGTAAGGTGTTATCAGATGTTCTGAATGAATGCCTGAAGCTTTATCCCTCGGATGCTCTTGTGCTTATAAGAGATCAGAAGGTATCTGCCGTTCACTCCGGTGATGAGGTAGATTACTCTGTATTACCGATTGATGAGCTGCTTGCAACGCTTCAGGATAAACTGGATGACCGCTTTCCCGGAAATCAATTTGAAAAAGGATACTCGGACCACTCACTTACAAGTGCCTCGTGGACGCTTCCTAATCAGAAAGATGACCTGGTCGGCGATTATGCAAAGCACCTTGCTTCCATTGGTAAAGCATACCTTGCAAAAAACCTTGTACCCGGTATCAGATTTATGACTTCGGATACAGGTGTTGCATCAGCAAAGGTATCAGCGTTACTTATGGGCGGACAGTATCCGATTCATATTGGAAGCTGTATTGCGGTTGACCACAGACATCAGTCCAAGGTTGAGGATTTCACCAAAGCACTCGACCAGCTCTTTGCTCAGTTTGGTGATTCGATTGCAAAACTTCAGAAGCTCACTGAGATTACACTTACTTATCCGGTTAATGCCATGACAAGGATTTGCAAAAAACTCAGTATGCCGAAGAAAGCAGCAGTCGGAGCAATTCAGATGTTTGAAATGTCATACGGAGGCGGTCCTGCTACGGCACATGATGTTTTTATGGCTATGCAGGAAATAATGTTCCTTCTGAAAACAGAGAATACTCCCGAAAGTAAGCTTTTGTTTATCGAAGAGAACCTTGCCAGAACCCTTTCGTTTGACTGGGAGCAGTATGATCTTGCAAAGGCGGTGAGTTACTGATGGCAGCACCGAAGATTCTGTGCGACACTGCCGGGATGGATAGAACAACCTGGCTTGCTGCGCGTATGCACGGTCCTAAAGGCGATATACCTTATACTGTCGGCGGCAGCGATGTTGCAGCGATTTTTGGTGTATCACCGTGGACAACACCTCTTGAATTATGGATGATAAAAAAAGGCAGAGCAAAGCCTTCCGTTAAAGCAAATGCGAACCAGTTGGAGATGGGACACTTCCTTGAACCGATATGTGCTCACTTTTATGCTGTTAAAACGGGAAACACCGTAATTGAAGACACAAATATGTATCAGCACGCAGACCATGAGTATGCTCTGGCAGACATTGACCGCCGAATTGTTCGCGCGGATGACAGTGAGCCGGGGGTTCTGGAATGCAAGAGCTGTACATATCACAATGCTTCTGAATGGGCAAACGATAAATACCCGCTGTATTATGAGTTTCAGCTCAGGTATTATCTTGCGGTCCTTGATTTAAGCTTCGGAGATTTTTCCGCATTATGGGGTAACAATCCCGATAATGATATGGCAATGCCGAGACTAACTCGTGACAAAGCTAAAGAAGATATGATATTTGAAAGACTTGATGAATGGATTTGGAGTCTTGAACATGATAAACCTCCCAAAATGGATAGCATTGCGCCTAAGCTTGCACTTGAATCTCTGGCAAGGATTTATGGAGCAAGTAACCCGACTCTTCCAACCATTTATTTACCGACAACATTGGAGAGTCACGCACGTCGTATTCTTACTTTACAAGATGGAATTGCAGATTGTAAGAATGACATCAAAAAATACGAAAAGGAGATTGAGGCACATTCAGTGCGAATCGCAGAATTAATGAAAAATCATGAGCATGGTGTTATGGAAACAACCTCAGATAAGATACTCATTGATTTTGCAACAAAAACATCTACACGAACAGACACCACTATGCTTAAGAAAAAGTATCCGCTCATTCACCAAGAGCTGGTATCAACTTCTGAAAGCAGAAAGCTAAAACTGTCTGTTCAGCCTGCATAGGCAGAAA
>JAFQPT010000045.1 GCA_017411665.1 Oscillospiraceae bacterium
TGCTGGTTGGCTACACCGGCTTGACCGATGAGCTGCTGCGGAAGTATGTTGAGGAAAGCGAAGCGGTATTTGCAGGTGCTAATCTTGACAGCACCATGATCAGCGGTGCCATTGGTACCCACGTAGGCCCCGGCGCATATGCAGTGGCTTACTTTAAAAAGTAAAAATATAAATCCCCAATGATTCCATTGGGGATTTATTGCGTTATAAACAGAATAGTGATAAAATTAGTGTAACTAAGTAGGAAGTGATCGATATGAGAAAGAGATTATTCAGTTTGATCCTTGCAATGATGCTGATGGTGTGTTTGACAGTGCCTGCAGCAGCGGCGGAAGACACTACGGAAGTCACCGTTTTGTTTACCCATGACCTGCACTCTCATTTGCAGCCCGCAAATGATGAGACGGGGTATTCCTATGGCGGATATGCCCGACTGAAAACCGTGATTGATGCGCAAAAGGCAATTGCCCCCGATGCGATTCTGGTTGACGGCGGGGACTTTGCGATGGGCAGCCTGTTCCAGACGGTTTTTGCAACAGATGCTTCCGAGCTGCGTGTAATGGGTGCACTGGGGTATGATGTGACCACCTTCGGCAATCATGAATATGATTACCGCGCAGCAGGACTGGCAAATATGCTCAATGCAGCGGTTGACAGCGGGGAAGTGCTTCCGCAAATCGTAGAGGCCAATTATAAGCCTCCCGTTGCGGGAGAAACGGGTTACGATGCCGATTCTCAGGCCGTTTGGGATGCATTCGAGCGCTATGGTGTGAAGGACTACACCGTGATTGAACGAGGCGGCATCAATTTTGCGGTTTTCGGGATTTTGGGTGTGGATGCTGATTCCTGTGCACCCATGTCCGGCATGGTTTTGCAGGACCCCATCGCCACTGCACAGAGTATTGTAGAGCAAATCGAAGCAGAGGTTGCTGAGCCTCGCGTAGTGATTTGTCTGTCTCACAGCGGTACATGGACGGACCCCGAAAAATCCGAAGATGAGCTGATGGCTGCGGCCGTTGACGGAATCGACTTGATTGTTTCCGGGCATACCCATACCACCCTCGATGCCCCCATTCAAGTGGAGGATACCTATATTGTCTCCTGTGGGGAATACAGCAAGAATCTGGGCGTTGTCAAAATGGACTTGCGTGCAGACGGTGCGGTGCTGACAGGATATGAGCTGATTCCCGTGAACGAGACCGTTGCGGAGGATGCAGAAATACTTGCGAAGGTGGAGCAGTACAAAGGGCTGGTGGAAACAAGCTATCTGTCTCAATTTGGGGAATGGACTTACGATACTGTGCTGGCCTATAACCCTTACCGATTTGGCAGTCAGAGCGATTTGTCCATTCATCAAGAGTCTCCTCTGGGAAATCTGATTGCGGACTCTTATTTGTATGCCACCAAACAGGCTGAAGGCGGGGACTACGTTCCTGTTGACTTTACAGTCACTGCTAACGGTGTGATTCGAGAATCTCTGTCACAGGGAGACTTGACGGTTGCGGATGTCTTTAACGTAGAATCTCTGGGCATCGGTGCCGACGGCGTGCCGGGCTATCCTCTGGTGTCTGTATGGCTGACGGGCAAGGATTTAAAAAATGCATTTGAGGTGGATGCCTCTGTTGTGCCGCTGATGCCCTCTGCACAGCTGTACTTCTCCGGCATGACCTTCACATTCAATCCAAACCGTATGATTTTCAATAAAGTCACCGATTGTGCGCAGGTATTGCCCGACGGCAGCCTTGCGAAAATAGAGGACGAGAAGCTGTATCGCGTGGTGACCGGTCTGTACTGCGGACAGATGCTGGGGATGGTCAACGACCAGTCTTTTGGCATTTTGGAAATTACTCCCAGAGATGCAGACGGTAATCCCATTACCGATTTGGAAGCACACATTCTCTACAATGCCGACGGCAGCGAAGTGAAGGAATGGTACGCCATTGCATCTTACCTGCAGAGCATGGGGACAATTTCCGAGGATTACGGTGATATTCAGGGACGTAAAGTGATTGATGACAGCGTGAATCCCGTGGCACTGCTGAAGAATGCCAACTGGATTACCATGGTGGTTTTAGCTGTGATTCTGGCGGTCATTCTGCTGGTGGTGCTGATTGTCCGTGTAATCGTGCGGAAAGTGAAAAGATAGAATTAATGGTTTGTAAGCCATACTGCATTGCGCAGTATGGCTTACATTTGTTTTGTGCGATAAATTGTAATTTGAAGTGTTGGAAAACTGCCACATTTTATCATGTTGAGCGAAGCGAAACATCTCAAACAGACGGATATACTACATGCTGCCCTTGATATTGAGATCCTTCGCTTCGCTCAGGATGACATATAATGGTGGTGTGAATAAACACTAAAA
>JAFQPT010000046.1 GCA_017411665.1 Oscillospiraceae bacterium
TAGACATAGCGCACGGCACGCTCCTGCAAGTCGGCGGGAATGCCGTAGAAGGCTTCGGCGATGCTGCCTGCGATGGCTGTCAGAGTGTCGCAGTCACCGCCCAGAGATACTGCGGTGCGAATGACATCTTCAAAATCCGTACCCTCCAGAAACGCGGTGATGGCTTCGGGAACGGTCTCCTGACAGGTTTCTACGTGGCGGTATGTGGGACGAATTTCGTCGCAGGTGCGGCTCAAATCGTAGTCGAAGGTGTTGACGATATAGTCCTTGATTTCCTGCTTGCTGTGACCGGTGCGGGCCAGAAAAATCGCGGCTGCGGTTGCCTGTGCGCCCTTGATCCCTTCGGGGTGATTGTGGGTGACCTCCGCGGTGAGCTTTGCGGCGTGAAGCACCTCAGGCAGTGTGTCGTACAGCCATGCAGCGGGAGATACCCGCATAGCGCTGCCGTTTCCACAGCTGTTGTAGGGATATGGGTTGGGGGATTGCAGCCACTTATTGAAGCGAACTCCATAGCCCATATTGGGGAAGTGGCGGCCAAGTCTGCGGATGGAACAGCTGACTTCGCGACGGATGGTATCGTCATCTGCGTGTACCCCTGCGTTCAGCAGTCCTTCCAGAACCGCAACGGTCATGACGGTGTCGTCTGTAATCTCACAGTGTTTATTAAACAGAGGAAAGTCTTTGGTCCTATCCCCTTGGTCGAATTCGTAGGGGCAGCCAATGATATCTCCGAGAATTGCTCCGAGCATATTCATCGCTCCTTTCTGTAGTGAATTTCAAGTGTGTTTGCAGATTATCTGCGGCTTCTCTTTTGCTTGTCGGCGTTGATGCGTTCGTTCCAGTCTGCAGAAAGAGGTGCGCAGGCACGCACCTGAGAAACGGCGTCGCTGATGACTTCGTAGTTGAGTGCGGTGCCCTCGTTGTCGCTGAGGTAGGTTGCGGTGCGGTCGGCACGGATGCCGAAACGGGCACCTTCTCTGGCGGCATCGATGTTTGCGCCCAGAAACAGGAATTCCCAGCCGTACTTTTCCTGTTCGTGAGAAATCAGTTCCTTGACCATGTCATAAGTGTACTTGCGGCTTGCGTTTTCCATGCCGTCGGTAATGATGACAAACAGGGTCTTTTCGGGACGGTGGTCGGGGTGTGCGTACTTGTGGATTTTTGCGATATGGTGGATGGTGCTGCCCACTGCGTCCAGCAGTGCAGTGCTGCCGCGGACGGTATAGTCCTTGTCGGTCATAGCGTTTACAGAAGTCAGAGGCAGTCTGTCGTGCAGCATTTCCACCCGATTGTCGAACAGGATGGTGGTGACAAATGCGTCGCCTTCCTGCTGCTTCTGCTTTTCAATCATGGAGTTGAACCCACCGATGGTGTCCTGTTCCAGGCCGTACATAGAGCCGCTGCGATCCAAAATAAATACCAATTCTGTCATAATGAAAAACCTCCTTTGTTCTTTACGCTTTCAGTATAGCTGTTGCAAAGGAGGTTTTGGTCGCTTCGAAAGCGACATTTTAAATTTTTATTTGTAGCCCAACGGAATCTGGTCAAATTCATAGAGAACGTCATTGATCAGTAAAATATTATAATTTTTCTGTTTGATGAAATACTCTATGATGATGTCAGATTTGCTTGCGTGGGTCAACGCATAGCCTGCGCGTTCCAGCAGCATTTTGGTCTCTTCCAGATTCAGCTCCAGAGCGATGGCAAATGCCAGAATGGTTTGCTTTTCGGGGGTGTAGTTGGGCTTGGTTCTGATTTTGGAGAACAGCTTACGGTCTACCAAAGCGCGGTTATAGATTTCGGAATTCTTTTTCCCGCTGCGCCGAATCAGTTCCATCAGTGTATCGGAGAAGTTTGCATCGGTTTCTTCCAGCATACTTTCCAAATCTGTCATGGAAGGAGCAGCCTTGGGTGGAGCCATTGCCTTTTTGGGCATGGGAGCGCGAACGGCACGTTTTTCCTCGAAACAGCAATCCATATCTTTCGGAGAAGGGGTGTTTCGGGCGGATTCCCGTATCTGACAGTATTCCTGTTCCTGCAGCTCATCCAAGGTAACGGAGGCTTCTGCGGGGAGGTCGTACTCCATCCAAACCGTTTCCCGAACATAGTGCTCGTCTATGTAGCTTTTGACTTCGGAGAACAGACGCTCGGAAAGTCCTACAGTATCGCTGCTGAAGACAACCAGATACACCGTCATCTCATGGTCCATCAAAAAGCTGTTGATGGTGTTCATGGCAATTTGCATGGCGATTTTTTTCGGGAAACCCAGATTGCCTGCAGACATCAAGGGAAATGCGATGGAGCTGCACCCGTTTTCATAAGCGGTTTGCAGTGCGTTTTCATAACAGGCAGTCAGCAACTGCTGCTCACCGTGGCTGCCGTCGACCCACAGGGGACAAACTGTATGAATGA
>JAFQPT010000047.1 GCA_017411665.1 Oscillospiraceae bacterium
AAGGAGCACGGGGTATATGACAGCCTTGACAGGCAGGCGGTACAGCGCAAAAGATATCAGCAGGATAATGATAAAAAGCATGAAAGAAGCTACCCCGACGACCCGCTGCTTTAGGTAGGAACCCAAAAACTTCTTCATGCACTTCCCTCCATCCTACTGTATGAAGTATCCAACACCAAACTTGGTGCCAATGTAATCCGTCAGCCCTGCGGCTTCCAGCTTCTTTCTAAGCCTGCCGACATTGACCGTTAATGTGTTCTCATCTACGAAGCTGTCCGTCTTCCACAAGGCTTCCATGAGTTTTTCCCTGCTTACGACCTTCCCTTTATTCTGTAGCAGCACCGTCAGAATGCGATGTTCATTTTTCGTCAGTTCGATTTGTTCCCCGTTGTAGCTGAAACTCCCATCTTCTGTGTTCAATATGGCGCCTCGATGCTCCAGCAGGGTGACAGAAGCGCTGAAATCATATGTCCGGCGCAGCAGAGCGTGTACCTTCGCCATAAGTACATTTCGGTCGAAGGGCTTGGCAATGAAATCATCGGCGCCCATGTTCATGGCCATGATGATGTTCATATTATCTGATGCCGAGGAAATGAAGATAATGGGCACTTTGGAAACCTTGCGAAGCTCACTGCACCAGTGGTACCCGTCAAAAAACGGGAGTGAGATGTCCAGCAGGACCAGGTGCGGGTCAAAGGCTACGCACTCTGTCAGAACCTTTCGGTAATCCTCTGCACAACGCACCTGCATATCCCACGTTTCCGCCTGTTCTTTAATTGCTTCCGCAATGCTGCGGTCATCCTCCACGATAAACAACCGATGCACTTCTTCACCTTCTTCCTTCTGAAAGTATATTTGCTGAAAATTATAGCAAAAAGATGTGAACATTTCTATCCATACAGTAAGAAAAGCGGCAGCACATGCTGCCGCTTTTCTTCTCAACTTTAATTAACTAACCGGGCTAACCACTTGTCGGCATCGCCCTTTTAATTCTCATCATAGCGGATTTCACTGCATTGTCAAGTAGGCAGGTATTCTATTAATGCAATCTGGCGCTTGGCCAACGTAGCGATTCTTGAGCATTGTCTGGATTTTCCTTCATTAGACTTCGTTGTTGTAATATTTGATTATCAAATCGGCAATGTCTTTTGCCACTTCACGAAATTCAAAGCATTCGTGTTCCCAAATATAAATGGTTGATGCATCTGTATTACCGTCCTCAAGAACACGATAACCATAATAATCACCACAGCCGTTTGTTGCGAAAGGAACAAATCGGTTGACTTTTTCTTCAAATTCTTCGGGTTCAAGATATTCAGAAAGTATTTCTCTATTTGTTTTTACATAGCTAATGATTTGCTCTGCTGAAAGCAAAAGCCAGCGGTCTCCATTCGTTTCTTGTAACAATGCTATGAGTTCTTCAGGGAATGGAAAGCCCAAATATTCTTCAGCCCTTCTTATCTCATCTTCGGGACACGGTTCTTGCACATTCGCCCATTGAATATCCGCTGTTAGTTTTTCAATCAATTCTTTATACATAGCAACACCTCTATTGGTTTTAAAGCAGGCGGTAGTTGTGATACACGGCAGCTCCTTATATTGGACACTTAAAGCACACCTAATTCAACGCAGAAAACCATGTGTTAATCTCCAATAATACGACAACGCACTGTGCCGCGCAAAACATTAGCGTACCAATCAAGGGGATTACAGCCAAAGTAGCTCCCTCAAGATTGAACCGCGAGCCAGGATTACGCCTTACGTTCCTGTTGTATTCTACTTTTTCGCCAACTGGCAGAGTAACGAAAATAAAAAGGCAATTATAGCAAGTACAGCAGGCGCACTACAACTCCACAAACAGATAGCTTTGGGGTATCCAAGCCCGACTAACATGCAGGACAGAAAGGATAGTGCAATCGCAACCCTGCTAACGTAAAATGATGTTTTCCATCTCTCCGCGTAGGTTCCGTATTTGGACATATTTCTCCTCCCTCCAGCAAATACATTGTTATCTATAGAAAGCATGGCGCATTTTATCCCCGTCTCATTTTTTCATGTAATTATCTAAAATGTCTTCGTATTCCACTGGAATTGTATAACACCATACGGTATAAGGCTTTGGCGACCCATCGCTATTATGCTGGTCCGGAGAAATCGTGGTGGTGATACACCAGCTTCCTTCCACAGTACCAAGATATCCAATATATTCCGTACCAATGGGACAACCTTCGTATCCGACATACAGCACTTTCATGCTTTGTGTATCATTGGACTGGTAGATGGCTTCTGTCACAAAGGAAAAATCCCCGGATGCACGAGAAAGGATGTCTGCAATGGTGTCGCAGAACATCTCGTCCTCAATTTTCTTCCCATCCCAAAACACACATGTAATTTCTCCGGAATTTGGAATCTCATAGTCATCTCTCACCAGCAGAGACTGGTCTAAAAAACTACGGAGAACAATAAAGGTGTGAGACGAATCTTCCTCTACTTCGTTGATTTGCCAACCATCCTCTGTTTTTGCAATAGTTCGCCCTTCTGAATATTCTCCATAAGAAGGCACATACATCGTGTCTTTCCAATAGACGCCTTCCCCGCGGCGCTGGCCTGAGCGGTCAAAGACAATAACACCTTGCGCTATAAGTAGAGCAGCCACCGCCAATATAACTACAGCAAGGGCGAGAAGCAGAATTAAACTTTTTCTTGTCCTGCCCTTCATCACTTATTCAGGCCACTCCCAACCGTCGCAACGCCCAATATAGTCGCAGGGGATGCCTTCAAACTTACCCGCCGGCAGTTCCTCCCCTTCCATCGTAATAACCATGTTCTTACATACACGGTGCCATTCCAGTTCCTCCAGAGTGTCGTAGATGCCTGATGTGTAGGCCTTCAATGTGTAGTTGGCCAGGATATCCCGTTCCTCATCGTTCAATTTAGCGAGAATATCATTGATTCCGCTTTTCGCTTCTACGCCCTTGACCTCGCCGCGCTTGATGCTGGTCATGGCGGCACAGGAGCCGGACAGCTTTACAAGGCTGTCAATCAACGACTTATAATTTTCCAACCCACTGCTCATGAGTACACCTCCATAGTTGTGCGATGCATGTTGTTTATGCCCTATATCATACCACCCCGCCGCCTTTCTTTCAATTCTTCAATTCCCATCTTAAAGAAAAGTTCATTCTCACGGAGTGGATATGTTAAACTTCATGGACAGATTGCCAGCGGTAGTTGGTTGCAGAGGCGTCCTCTACCCTGCTATGATGATAGTGAATATGAAAGGGGGCTGCACCATGAACTTCAATGAAAAGCTCATAGAACTGAGGAAGTCAAAGGGTCTGTCACAGGACGAATTGGGACAGAGATTAGGGGTCAGCAGACAGACCATATCCAAATGGGAGCTGGCGCAAAGCTACCCGGACTTTCAGCGCCTGGTCCTGTTGAGCGACTATTTCGGTATGTCCCTTGATGCGCTTGTCAAGGATGTCGACGTACAGGATGTACGGGAGAAAAATCTGAACGACCAAAAGCTGACCGCTATCTACGACGATATCCAATCCGCAAAATCAACGGTCAGCACCATATTTAACGGCCTCGCCATTTTTGGCGTCGTCGGTACCCTGTTTTTTCTTCTCCTCGGCATTCTCCTGCGCTGAACTTATATCGCATGGGCGCCCTGCCGGCACAGGCTCTTTCCCTGTGTCGGCTTTGTCATTCCACCATACTGTTGTGAACTGCTCAATGACGCACGGAGGATATGAGTCCATGCGACAAGCAGTATTAACACACAGGAGGAACAAAGAAATGCAGGAATACCGCAGAGTCATGGTGAAGCGCTACGGTTTCGCCCAAATCCCCGCCGATTCAGATACAGAGGCACTGGAGGAAGTCAAGTCAATGAGCCACAGTGACTTTGACTGGGGTGACGTGGATACGGATGACGCTGAAGTTATCGACGTGTTGGACGAACACGGGAACTCCATTCAAAGCTGATGGATGCCATGATAGACCGTAATTTGCCGGCACAGCGCATTGAAACGGCGCCAGCATCGCCTGCAGATACACAGGCGCAAAATACAATTTGGTGGTCGTCATCAAACATTATCTCCCCGGCATCCTTCCTCGCCCTCCCGGATAATCGGGGAATCCCCCACGAAAGGCTGGTGTCGGAATGGCGAAATTTCTATGCCTTGCACCAGCTCCTGCTCTCCATCGGAGGGCACGAGACCTGTTTCCCACCGGCTGAGGAGGACATAGAGGCCATACTAAAGCGCGGCCGCTTCTATCCCGGCCACTCAAGGATGATGGTGGGCAAGCCGAGCCAGTGCCACAGGAACAGCTGCGAACTGTGGCTGAATAACCGCCGGCAGTTCCAGGTCAGTATCGCCACCGGCTACGCCCTTTCCACAGACGGGCTTTGGCGCCAGCACACATGGCTCATCCATCGCTACAGGACCCGGACACAGAGCCGGCTGCGCCTTATTGAGACCACGGAGAAGCGGCTTGGCTACTTCGGGTTTGAGATGACCGAGGAAGAAGCGATGGCCTTCTGCAGCAGCAACGGATTATATTGAAGGAGGCAGAAATGGAAACAGAATATCGGAATACTGTACCGGACGCTGTTCTGACGCAGCGCTCCGGAGAAGACGGATTTACAAAATCAGAGATTGTGGAGATGCTGGATAAACTCGTCCTGTCTCCTGACGAGGAAGTGGACGCCATTTATCTGGAAGGCGACTCCGCCATCGCCTTCGGTTTCATCCGCATGGCAATCAGCGAGGAGAAGCTGTCCTTTGAGACCGGACAGCAGTCAGACTTCGGGCGTCAGGCCCTCACAGTCGTCAATGACGTTACTATGGAGAACGAGGACTGCCGGTACAACTTCGCAGGCGTTGATACGCTGATGTACTATTGACAGGAGGATATCTGTTATGCTCTCCCCTAAAGACGAAATGCAGCGCATTTTTGACCGGCTGCGGAAAATTGAGGCGGTCATCAATCCAACCAATGCCCCCTTCTACTTTCCTCTGGAGCATGAGCTGTGCGCCGAACGCAACCAGCTTATCACGGCCTACTATGAACTAAAGCGCTACGGAGACTGGTTTTTCAAACGTCATCCGAGCATCCTCATCGGAATGCATCTCACAGGAGCCACAGCTCTGCAGGCACGCATCAATCACGCCGTCGCCTGGAACACACGCTGAATAAAAGCTTTGCCTCCTTGTTCTTCCATACTGGCAGAACAAGGAGGTGCTTTTCTATTTCTATGAACACTGTTATCAACGCACTGCTTATCGCACTTGACGCCAAGGACCCCGCCAGCGCCGCACACTGCCGGAACGTAGCGCTCATGACTGGCAGACTCACAAAACACATGGTTCTGCCGGACACGTTTTCATCGCTTCTCCAGTCAGCCGCACTCATCCACGATGTTGGGAAAATCGGTATTCCAGACGCCGTGTTGAATTACCCCTGCTCCCTCAATCGGCCAGGCATGGCCATTATCCGCTCCCATCCGGACATCGGCGCGCAAATCCTTTTGAACGGGGATATCCCCGACTCCATCATTGCCTGCGTGCGCCACCATCATGAGTTCTGGGATGGGTCTGGATATCCATCCGGTCTTTCCGGCCAGGACATCCCACTTGGCGCCCGCATTATTGCTGTGCTGGATGCCATTGACGCTATGTGCGGGCAGCGGTGCTATAGGGGCGCCATGCCTCTGAGCGACTGTCGAGGGGAAATCCTCCGTCTACGTGGAAAATGGTATGACCCGCAGGTGGTTGATACGCTCATGGAAAACTGGGAATCGGTCACTGACGGATTATACCCCTGACGCTTTTCTGTCTTTTATTCTTTCATACTGCCATATACCTGCTCCAAAGATGACAGGAGAATATATCTTACGGCGATTGAAAGGAGACAGAGCATGAGTTATACTATCGAATACAACCGACAATTCCTGCGCTCCGAGCGAGGCATCACACCCGTCTGGCTGTCTGGGAGCAACAATGTATGGGAACCGAGACCCTATGGTCGGGAACGCCGGTGCCGGGAATGGAATTGTTTTATGAACCTGCTTGGCGCTCCCGAGGCAGAAATCATGGAGGCTGTCCAGAATATGTGCGGCGGACCCTATCAGGAGCATTGGAAATCAAATGGACGGTGGGTGGATGACGCCGGGCTTATCCGGTGGGCAAAAAACGGCATCAGGGACGCCTGTACCGTTGAGGAGCTGCTGTCACGCAACTGGTGGTCCTCCCTCTCCGCCTATCTCCACATCTGGTCCCGGGACCTGAAAGACTCCATTGAGCTGCACAGCCGCATTGACGGAACGGCCGCTTTGGACGCCTTCATTGACAAGGCCAGAGCGCGCATCGGCAGCAAAGCGACCGGGGAGAGCATTTATCCCCATATCGTTTTCCCTGAGGAGCAGTTCCATAAGCCCCACGCCGTAGAGCGCTCTGCACCAAGGGGCGGCGACACCGCTTTACAAATCACCAGCGGAGAGCATACCGGCGCATACATCCATAAAATCACGCGCCACAGCTACTGGTACAGCAAGAACCCAAAAGATGCCCGGCTATACTGCGGCGTCAATGCCGCAAAGCTGGCGGCAGAGCGTCTGATGAAACGGCATGAGACACTAAACCTTGTACCCGTGGTCTTAAAGGCCCCGGGCACTGTGTAATATACGGAGGTAGTCATTCATGAAATATATCATTGGAGATATTCTCACACCCAACCCTTTGGAAGACCATCTCGTTATCGTTTGTCATCAGGTCAACTGCAAAGGCGTAATGGGCGCCGGGCTTGCCCGTCAGATTCGAGAAAAGCATCCCGACGTCTTCTCCCTCTACCGAGACAAATGCCTGCAGATTGCCGCAGGTATCGGCGGCCTTGGTGATGTGCAGTTCTGCTCTGTGATTGCGGATGCCGGCTATGTCGTAGCCAATGTCTTCGGGCAGGATGGCTATGGACGGGGAAAGCAGTTTACGGACTATGCAGCGCTGCGCAAGGCTTTTGAACATATTGCCATGGGTTTCCCGACCAGCACAATCCGCATCCCCTACCTCATGGGCTGTGGACTGGGCGGCGGGAATTGGGACGAGGTGCTTCGTATCATCGAGGAGACACTTGATTCCAAAGGCATCGACGCGGAAATCTGGCAGCTCCCCGCGGACTGATTTCTCTCAACATCAAAAGAGGGCCGTCCATCACCATGATGGGCGGCCTTTTCCATGCCCCTGTTCATGCATATTGTAGACGTACCCCTTACTGATGCATGGAGTTGGAAATATGATTATCAAAGGAGACATGGAAATGAAGTATAAGAGCAACGCCCAGACCATCGTCATCGACTTCGATGATACCCTGTGTGAATTTGTACGGCCGGCTCTTGACCGGGTAAATCAGAAACATGGTTGGGATGTCCGGTACGACGATATCACCGACTGGCATTTCTCTACCTTCCCGGAGGAGGTGCGTCAGGCTATCTATCACGAATTCTCCCGACCTGAGCTGTACGAGTCCCAGACGCCCATCCCCGGCTCTGGTGATATGCTGCGGCATCTCATTGACGCCGGCCATGATGTTATCATCACCTCCTCCGCCTATCCCGAGTATATGACGACACGAGCCACGCAAATTATGACCCTGTTCCCCATGGTGTCGCAGGAAAACATCCTCCTGGGAACCCGGAAGGATACCGTGCAGGCAGACATCATGCTGGACGATGCCAGACACAACATTGAGCGGACACGGGCCAAGTATCCCATTCTTATCCGCCGGCCATGGAACCGCTCTATGACGGGACTGCTCTCCGTCAACAGCTTTGAGGATTTTCTGTGCCTTGTAGAACGCATCGCCGCACAGAACCCGCAGCCCATCCTCCGTCCGGACAATGAACCGAGCGTTATCTGTCTCGTGGCGCCGTCCGGGGCCGGAAAATCTGCCATTGCCCGTGCCCTATCTAAACACCCCGCATTTGGCATCCCCAAATCCATGACCACGCGGGAAAGGCGCCCGGATGAGCCAGTCGATGCGTACCGGTTTGTCAGCGACGCCACCTTCGAGCAGCACCTGAAAGCCGGACATTTTCTGGAGACGACCGTCTATTCCGGCCATAAGTACGGCACACAGAAAGAGGAAATCACGCGGCTCCTGGACAATGGCCAGCATGCGGTCATTCCCATCGACATGTGCGGTGCCGCGTCTCTGAAAGCGGCTTTTGGAGACCGGGCCATCCTTGTATTCGTGCGCAGGGACCGTGCCGCTGTCATTCAGGACATTGTTGCCCGCCGGGTGGATGATGCGGATAAAGTGCGTCGCATCATGAGCCTGGACGCCGAGTACGCCAATGAGGACCTGTGCGACTTCACACTGGTCAACAACAGCACCCTGCAGGATGCGGTACATCGCATTACCGCCTATCTGAAAACAGCCTGATATACTCAACAACACAGCAGCCGTCCGGCACCATGCCGGGCGGCTTTGATTTTGGGATATTAGCCTGTCGCTGCGCCCCGTTTCATTCACCCATACTGCTTTTGTGATTTGATTCTGACGACAGGAGCGCAGGCAAATCAACACTATCACAAAAGGAGGTCTATCCCATGCGTATCAAACGAACGGTTATCGCGGCAATCATCTGCTGCATTCTGGGCGTTGTTCTGTTCCTTATCTTCCATTACATCGGAAATCTGAACAGGCCTGCTCCGGCCCTCGGCGGCGAGCTGCTGGTCGCGCTTCTTCCCTTCCTCGTCTATTTTATCTTCCGCCCTATCCTGCGGGACATTTTCTGCGACATTATGTGAAAGGAGACCGATGCCATGATTCCCTTATCCCTCGACAAATCCAGTATCAAATTGGATTCAATCATCTACGCCATTGTCCCCACAGGCAAACGCAATGCTTTGGGGCGCTGGCACAACTCCCGCAATCCGGCTGAACTTGAGGTCCTGCCTGTCCGTATCACCGGCATCCACCTGCAAGCCGCCTCGACGCCAGGTGACATCGCTGCTCTGCGGGAGGAGTGGGCTGTAGAAGGGTTTGAATATAAGAAGGATGCCAGTCCTTTTACCCTTCGCTCTTTTGACAGCCTATCGATACAGGACTGCTTCTCCAACATTATCGAGGCCAATGTGGAATGTGTAAAGCGCATCAATAAGGTTACCGGTGAAAAGGGTGTTGTTTTGGAGCTGTGTCCGGAATGCCAGGAGGAGGTCATCATTTACAACGAGGGCATTACCCCCTGCCCCGACTGCGGTGAGCCACTGGTGCCCTGCAGTATCTGCGGGGACTGCGCTAC
>JAFQPT010000048.1 GCA_017411665.1 Oscillospiraceae bacterium
GAATCACCTCGGGACTGGCTGTCGGTGTTTTGGTTGTGGAAGCACCTGAAGAGAGTAATTGCTTGCGGTTTGTCGACGATGCATTGGAGCAGGGGAAGGATGTGTTTGTACTTCCCGGAAATGTGGACGCGGAAAACTGCGCAGGGAACAACCGCCTTCTGAAAGAAGGGGCGAGACCTGTTACCGCAGCGTGGGACATTCTTTGTGAATACAGTGATTTGTATCGAGGAAAACTGCACTATATTCATGAAAGTGAATTGCAAAAAATGAGGAAATCTCCTCAGAAAGATGAGAATCCTTATTCTGATTTTGTGCAGGTATGTGTACCCAATCCAAAAAAAATAATTGACAAGCCCAAGCCTGTAGAATATATTGGCTTGGAGAAACAGTTGGAATCCCTCAGCGAGCAACAGCTGAAAATTATTTCGGCGATGGGAAATGAGGCGATTCATATCGATGATTTAATCGATGCTACCGGTCTGGAGCCCGCTGCAATGCTTGCGGAGCTGACGATGCTTCAAATCGAAGGGGTTGTATCCCAACAGGCGGGTAAGCGCTTTACATTAAATATTATAAGAGGTTCATAACAGGCATGGCGAAAGCAAAGAAGGATCTGGTCATTGTGGAATCTCCCGCAAAGGCCAAAACAATTGAAAAATATCTTGGCGGCAACTATACGGTTGTTGCGTCCATGGGACATCTCCGTGACCTGCCCAAAAGCACCATCGGCGTTGATATTGAAGGCGGTTTTGTGCCGAAATATATCCCTGTCAAGGGACGCGAGGATGTGATTGCAGATCTGAAGAAAAAATCCAAGGCTGCAGGCACAGTTTATCTGGCAACTGACCCTGACCGCGAAGGGGAAGCAATTTCCTGGCATTTGAAAGAACTGCTGGGATTGTCCGATGAGAAAGCAAAGCGCGTGACGTTCAACGAAATTACCAAGCGCGTTGTTACCGAAAGTATTGCAAATCCTCGTGATATTAACGAAGATTTGGTCAACGCTCAGCAGGCGCGCCGTATTTTGGACAGAATTGTTGGTTATAAGCTGTCTCCGCTGCTGTGGAAGAAGGTCAAGCGAGGTCTTTCCGCAGGTCGTGTGCAGTCTGTTGCGACTCGCATGGTCACTGACCGTGAGGAAGAAATCAATGCATTTGTTCCCGAAGAATATTGGTTGCTGGATGCCGTGCTCAGCTGCGGTAATGACGATACTATGTTCACTGCCCGTTATTATGGGAAGAACGGAAAAAAGGGAGAACTGACAAGCGAAGGGGAAGTCAATACGGTTGTGGATGCAATCAGCAGTAATCCCTTCCATGTGAAGTCCGTGAAGCGCGGAGAAAAGTTCCGCAGTCCCTCTCCTCCGTTTATTACCTCTACCCTTCAGCAGGAAGCATCCCGTCGTTTGGGCTTGACACCCAGACGCACCATGTCCATTGCACAGCAGCTTTATGAAGGCGTTGAAATCGAAGGTATGGGTACCATTGGCCTCATTACCTACATGAGAACGGACTCACTGCGTATTTCCGATGAAGCACTGAGAGAGGTTCGCAGCTATATTGCCGCTCGTTACGGTCCTGAATACTGTCCTGCTCAGCCCAGAAAATTCAAAACCAAGGGCAATGCACAGGATGCACATGAAGCGATTCGCCCTACTTCTGTAGAGCTTTCTCCTGAAGTGGTCCGAAAGTCTCTGACACAGGAGCAGTATCGCCTGTACAGACTGATTTGGGGCAGATTCACTGCTTGTCAGATGGCTAATGCTGTATATGACAGCGTAACGGTTGACAGTGAATCCGCAGGATATATTTTCCGTGCAAATTATTCCGAACAGAAGTTTGCAGGTTATACTGCGGTTTACGAAGAAGCAAAGGATGAGGAATCCGATGAAATCGTTCGTCCGTTGCCCAATATGACAGAAGGTCAGCAGCTGTGGCTGGAAAAGACCAATCGGGAACAGCGTTTTACACAGCCGCCCAATCGCTACACCGAAGCGACACTGATTCGTGCAATGGAA
This sequence comes from Oscillospiraceae bacterium, assembly GCA_017411665.1. Next base: position 2,018 of record JAFQPT010000048.1, read on the forward strand.
GAAAAGGGCATTGGTCGTCCTTCTACCTATGCACCGACCATTTCCACCATTACTGCACGTGAATATGTGGTTAAGGAAGGAAAGTATCTCAAGCCCACCATTCTGGGTACAGTCATTACCAATCTGATGAAGGAACGTTTCCCTGATATCGTCGATATGAGCTTTACCGCTACGATGGAAAGTCATCTGGATGAAGTAGAAGACGGCAACCGTGAATGGAAGAGTGTTCTGGCTGATTTCTATGATGGATTCAGCAAGGAACTCTCCAATGCGGAAATCGCGCTGGAAGGGGAACGTATTAAGATTCCCGCAGAAGTCAGTGAAGAAAAATGTGACGTATGCGGTGAATTTATGGTGGTCAAGTCCGGACGATTCGGTCGTTTTCTGGCTTGCCCCAATTTCCCCGAATGTACGTTCACCAAGCCTCTGGTCATTGAAATGCCAGGAAAGTGCCCCAGATGCGGCAGCCGTATCCTCAAGCGTACCTCAAAGAAGGGCTATACTTTCTATGCATGTGAACGCGGTGCAGAATGTGGCTTTATGAGCTGGGATGTTCCCACCAAGGATTATTGTCCCGACTGCGGCAAGACCTTGTTCAAGCGTTCCGGTAAGGGTAGAAACAAGCCTTACTGTATCAATGAGGAATGCGTATCTTTTGTACCCGAGGATAAGCGCGGATACAAAAAGAAAACCACTGCCGCAGAACCTGCTGCGGATGGAGAAACAGCTGCAGTGCAGGAATCCCCAGTTGAGGAGAA
>JAFQPT010000049.1 GCA_017411665.1 Oscillospiraceae bacterium
CTCATCAAAGATTTTAATTTTAAAAACAAAAAGCCTTCCATTCTCTTGCACTCCTGCAAAGAGACGGAAAGCATAACTTTTCGCGGTACCACTCTTTTTCGCCCAACAGGGCGCACTTAACGGATCATTACATCCTGTCGTATAACAGTCGACTGCCGTCATCACTTACTATCATTCAGCAATGCCGCTCCGGGACCAGACCAACAGACCTTCTTCTCCGAGTCTTCCACCAACCGCTCGTCTCTCTGTGCAAGTACAGTCTGAAAGCATATTCCCTTCACTGCGTTTTTGTTATTAAATTAATAAACATATATTAGCAAGTTCCTTTCCCGTTGTCAAATATATTTTCCTCACAGACAAATATGCAACCTGCACGAAAATCGACAGATTTTTCCCATTATTGTAAAATGATTGATTCAATGATATAATTATAATGTTTCGCTTATGAAAAAGAATATGATCGAAAGGAGCACTGTATGACAGGAAATGTCTTTATCTTCATTATACGATACATATTGCCGTTTCTTGCATGTTGGGTCGTAATTCGTTGTTTACGATCCATGCTCAGCGAAAAGTATGAGCCCGAAATCTGGGGGTATTTTCTGTATCCGGACGGAAGCTCTGCCCCGCTTAACCACTGGGAATGTCTGATTGGTAAAGCCCGCTCGTCTGATATTTTCGTCAATGACCGCAATGTTTCCCGCATCCACGCAGTTATGATTCGCAATGATAAGGGAATCTGGAAGGTTTATGATATTGCATCCAAAAAAGGTGTATTTGTCAATCGGGAACGCGTGACCGTTAAAGGACTGGAAGTCCGTCACGGTGACAAAGTACAAATCGGTGACACGAAACTGGCCTTTATTGAAGCCAATGAGAGCGATTTGAAGTATGTAGATGAACGTCGCACCTCTGCAGGCGCATATATCAGTCCTCTGGGCACATTACTTCTGCTCAGTCTGTTTCAGGCATTTATGATGCTGGAATACAGCTTTTCCGCAAAAGATGAGTTTGTAATCATCACTGTCCTCTCTTTTTTTGCGGTGATGATTTTGCAATGGATCTGTTATCTTCTCATGCGCACATTGGGAAGATCGGGTTTTGAAGTGGAAACTCTTGCATTCTTCCTCAGCACACTGGGAATTTCCATCGTTGCAACCTCTGTCCCCGCCGACCTTGATAAAACAGTCATTCTGATGATTGCCGGTGTCATTCTCTACTACATTTTAGGTTGGTGGCTTCGCGATTTACGCAGAGTCAAAGCGTTCCGATGGGCTGCAACCATTGCTGCAGTTGGACTGCTCGCCATCAATCTTGCATTCAGCCAAAGTATTTACGGTGCCAAAAACTGGATTGAAATCGGCGGCATTACCGTACAGCCTTCGGAAATGGTAAAGGTTCTTTATATTTATGCAGGCGCAGCCTCTTTGGAGCGATTATTTGCCCGCAGAAACCTAATTCTGTTTATCGGTTTCTCCGCAGTATGTGTCATGGCGCTTGCACTTATGGGCGACTACGGCACCGCAATGATTTTCTTCGGAACATTTCTTGTCATTGCATTTATGCGTTCCGGTTCTCTTGCTACCGTATTCCTCGCGGTAGGCGGTGCCGGCATGGCCGGCTTCCTGGTATTTACCATGAAGCCGTATATCGCACAGCGTTTTGCCACCTGGGGCAATGTCTGGTCCGATCCGTTCGGCGCCGGCTATCAGCAGACACGCACTTTGGCTGCTGCCGCATCCGGTGGGTTATTCGGACACGGAGCAGGTAAAGGCTGGCTGCAAAGCATCGTCTTCTCCAACACGGACATGGTCTTCGGCATTGTATGTGAAGAACTGGGACTCATAGTCGGTGTGCTTGCAGTATTATCTATTATCAGTCTCGCATTTTTCGCTGTTCGCTCTGCTGCGCATGGCAGATCTACCTATTATGTAATTGCAGCTTGTGCAACCGCAAGCCTAATGATTATTCAGATGAGTCTGAATGTGTTCGGCTCTCTGGACATTCTTCCCTTTACAGGGGTCACATTCCCCTTTGTATCAAAGGGCGGAACAAGTTTACTGTCCTGTTGGATGATGCTGGCATTCATCAAAGCATCTGATACCCGTAAGGATGCAAGCTTCGTGGTAAAGCGCGCAAAAGCAAAAAAACAACGGAAATCCTCGGAGGCATAAGAATGAAAAAAGTTCAAAATCGCGCAGCCTCCGTTATGCTGATTGCATTCCTCTGTATTGCAGGATTATTGCTATATGCATATCGATATGTCAATGACGGCGGAGACTGGGTCGCATTTTCAACCAGTGTAGGTCTCTACGCAGACAGTACAGGCGGTGGCAAAATTTACGACAGAAACGGTGTTCTCTTGGCTGATGCCCAAGGGCGTACATTCAGTGACGACTACACAACAAGAGTCGCAAACTACCACTTGATTGGGGACTACGAAGGTCGTACCGGTTCCGGTGTTCTTTCCTGGCTCGGAGATGATTTGCTGGGATATGACTCCATCAACGGCAGCTACCAGCTGTCCTCCCCTACTTTACAGCTAACTGTTGACAGCCGCTTAAATAATGTCGCATATGCCGCACTTGCAGGACGTGCAGGTTCAGTTCAGGTCGTGAACTACAAAACAGGTGAAATGCTGTGTCTGGTATCCACTCCGGGTATCGACCCCTACAAGGTAGAAAACGTTGTGGAAGGCACGTACATCAACCGTGCACTTAACGCTTCCTTCACTCCCGGTTCCGTATATAAAATTGTTACAATGATTGCTGCTCTCAGTGAGGTCAAGCACATTTATGACCGCACCTTCACCTGCAACGGTTCTGTACTGATTCAGGGTATTCCCGTAAACTGCACGGGCATACACGGAAACCAGAACATTAAAGAAGCCTTTGCAAATTCCTGCAACTGTGCATTCGCGGAAATTGCCCAGCTGATCGGTTCTAAAGACATGACCGAGTATTCCAAAAAACTGGGTATGACGGAGTCTCACAGGCTCAGCAGCATTCCCACCTTGAAGGGAAATTACGAAAGTTTTCCGGACGGAAGCATCGAATTATCCTGGTCTGCCATCGGGCAGGCTACCAACCTCACTTGTCCCTACAGTATGCTTCGTCTTGTCTCTGCTATTGCAAATGAGGGAACCGTTGTGGAACCCACACTGATTGGCTACGAGAAAAATCCGAAAACCGAACGCATGATTAAAACAGAGATTGCCCAGACCATGCGGGATTACATGATGAATAATGTTGTCCGAAACTATGGTACGGGAAATTTCCCCGGTCTGCAGATTGGTGCAAAAACCGGTACTGCAGAGGTCGGTGACGGAACTGACCATGCGTGGTTTGTAGGCTTCCTGGATGATGAGAATCATCCGTATGCATTTGTCGTACAGGTAGAGCGCGGTGGCGGCGGTCTTTCCGTGGCCGGTTCCATTGCAAACAAAGTACTGCAGGCTGCAGTTTCATATTAATAATATTGGAGAATACAAATGATTGATATTTCTGTACAAGGACTGGTAAAGTCCTTTGAGCAGGACAAAAACATATTGGACGGCTTGACCTTTGAAGTCAACAACGGAGAACGCATCGGTATTCTCGGCCGTAACGGCTGCGGAAAAACCACCTTATTCCGCATTCTCACAGGAGAACTGCATGCTGATGATGGCTCTGTCAGCATCTATAAAGGCAAACGCTTGGGGCTGATTTCTCAGATTCCCGTTTATCCTCCCGATTGGACCACTGAGGATGTGCTTCGTGATGCTCATAAACGTTTGTACAAAATGCAGGAGCGTATGAATGAGCTTGCCGAGCAAATGGCATATGATGACTCTCCACAGGTTTTGTCCGAATATGACAGACTTGCAGCGGATTTTGAACGACTGGGCGGTTATGACATGGACCGAGAAATCAACCGTGTTGCAAACGGTCTGGAAATCCCCATGTCAATGCGAATGCAGCTGTTTGACAGTCTCTCGGGCGGTGAAAAGACACGAGTCAATCTGGCGCGTCTGATTCTGGAAGACACCGATATCCTGCTGCTTGACGAACCTACCAACCATCTTGACCTCAATGCAACAGAATGGCTGGAGGATTATCTTCTCAAATTTCACGGCACTGTTCTGGCAATCAGCCATGACCGCTACTTCCTCGACCGCGTCACCCAGCGTTCTATCGAAATTCTGGACGGAAAAGCCGAGTTCTACAACGGCAATTACAGCTTCTATGTTGTGGAAAGACAGCGGAGATTTGATGAACAGCTGAAAAAATACGAAAAAGATCAGGCAAAAATCGAACAGCTGACCCGCGCAGCTGCACAAATGCATTTATGGGCATTCATGGGTAATGATAAGCTGCATAAGCGTGCATTCTCCATGGAAAAGCGTATTGCCAAGCTGGAACAGACGGAACGCCCCACCACAGCCAAGAAAATGAACGCAAAGTTCAAGGAAATGGAATTTTCCGCCGATGAAGTCATGGTCATTGATAATGTTTCCAAGGGCTTCGGAGACCGCACACTGTTCCGTGATTTGAATCTGGAAATTCGTGCAGGTGAACGAATCGCATTGATTGGTGACAATGGAACAGGCAAATCCACCTTTATAAAGCTGCTGATGGGTGAAGAGTCTCCCGACACAGGCTTTATCAAAAAAGGCCCTGCAGTCCGCAGCGCATACCTTCCTCAGATTGTCACTTTCCCTGTCATGGACCGCACTGCATATGATACCATGCTGTATGAAACAAAGTGCTCTCCTCAGAACGCTCGTGACAGACTGGCAGCATTTGGTTTCCCGGGTGAAGATGCTTTCAAGACCGTAGGCACGCTTTCCGGCGGTGAACGAAGCCGTCTGAAGCTGTGTATGCTCATGGGAGAACAAATCAACCTGCTGATTCTCGACGAGCCTACAAACCATCTGGACATTGCAAGCCGTGAATGGATCGAAGACGCACTGTGTGACTACAGTGAAGCACTTCTGTTTGTTTCTCATGACCGTTACTTTATTGAAAAGTTCGCAACCCGTATCTGGGAGCTTTCTGACGGAAAAATCACAGATTATAAAGGCAGCTTCAAAGAATTCCGTGAATTCAAAGCACGACAGGCACAATTCGCACAAATTGCAAAAAATGCCCAGAAAGCAGCTGAACCCGCTAAACCCGCAAAAAAAGAAAAGTCCAAGCGGCCTCCCAATATCGATCGTCAAATCGCAAAAATCGAGAAAGAAATCGAAAAGCTGGAAAACGCGCTTGCAGAACTGGATGAACTTGCCTCTGAAAATGCCACCGATTACCAGAAACTCATGGAAATCGAGGAGAAAAAGACAACAGTCAACGAGCAACTGGAAACTCTGTATGAACAGTGGGAAGAACTCAGTTCCATGCTATAAAAAATAACCTCTGAAAAACTTCAGAGGTTATTTTTTATTTAAATCAACTGCTGCTCATTGATAATCAATTTAAACTGCAGGCCAAGCTTGTCCGCAGCTTTTCTGCACATTACCATGCGCTTTAGGAAAATTTCAAAGTAATCCATGACAGTCCCGAATCTTGTATCAACAGAAAGCTTCAGCTTAATCAGCGTTTTATGCTCGTTGATTTTAAGCTCCGCTTTTTTGACTGAGTAGTTTACACGGTCATGAATGTCAAAAGTCGTAATATCCTGATTGCGCACACGACTACGTCGTACATCCGATTTGTCCGCCAGAATCAAAGC
>JAFQPT010000050.1 GCA_017411665.1 Oscillospiraceae bacterium
CCATTGTTGTCAACCAGAATGAACTGCTGAGGACCGGACCATACGCCGTAGTAAGCGTCCTTGCCGTTCATTTCCTTTACCCATTCACCGTTTTCGAACCAACCTTCAACCAGCAGAGAGTTGCCGTAATTATCAAAACGATGCAGGTAAGTGGTTTCGCCGTTGGGACCCTTTTCGGTACGTTCTTCCTTCAGAACACGGTTGCCGTCCTTATCCAGGATGTAGCCTTCTTCGTCAGTGATGTACTTACCGTTTTCGTCCTTAGCCAGATTATTGACTGCATCTTCCTTCAGCCACTTTACGTAGTACCAGGTGATGGAGTTGTTCTTAATGTAAGCATTGTCGCCATACATTGCGAGCTTTTCTTCATCAGTCATGGGATCTTCGTATACGATGCCGGGGAAGAACTGGCTAGTATTGCCGGAGCCAACGTAGATGTAATCATAGCCGTTGGGATTTTCGGGAATGACTGCTTCGCCTTCGTAACCGGGCAGGTATTCTTCGGGAGCGGTGTCATTGCCGCCGGTGTAAATCAGGTCGTTGTCATCAGTGGGAGTAACATCAGCAGAAATGTGTTCCATATCGGTGGTGATTTCGGAGAAGTTTTCCTTCACTTCGATATCGGTGGTTTCTACAGTGATGCTGCCCTGCTGGGTAACGGTTTCCTTGGTGTAGTTACCGGATTCTTCGGAACCTTCAATGATGGTTTCGCTACCGACTGCGTCACCGGAGGTAACGGAGCTGGATTCGCCTTCGGTAGAAGGAATTTCCACAGTACCGGTAGCAACGGTGGTTTCCTCGGTCTTTTCAATACCGTCTTCTGCCCAGGTATTGGACACGATGTTACCGTTTTCGTCGGTAACGGTAGTGGTGGTGAAGGTAATCTTGGTATCTACAACTGCACCATTTTCGTTAGTATCGGTGATATTGGTTTCGGTTGTTGCGACTACAACATTGTTGCCGTTTTCGTCTACGTAATTGGTGGAGCTTTCTACGACGGTTTCTTCAGCTGCCAGCGCGGGAACGCTGAACATGCCTGCCATCATGCACAATACCAAAAACATAGAAAAAGCTTTTTTCATTTTCTTAGCCATTATTCTGTTCTCCTCTCATTTTCATAGAGTATCACAAAATACTGGCAACCGGGCTGCCATAGCTCTATCGAGCCGTAGGCCCCATAGCTTTGCGTCCTGCTCTTTCGAACAGTTTGCCCTTTTCAGGTATTTTACTACAAATTAAAATATTACATTCGTCAAAGACGAATCATGTCTCAATTTGGAAGCGACATTCCGTCACTTCCTCTGCGGTATGTTTCTTCCTTCTTCGCGCTGGTGCAAACAAAACGGCAAACCTTCTTACCGCCGCTAAAAGTCGGAAACAAGAGACCGGGAGCAGCCCCGACTCCTCTCATGCACGGAAACGCACCTCCTCTTTTGCCGTGCAGATATACCTTTGAAACATTTTCAGCTTCAGTATAGCATAAACAAGTCACAAAAGCGGTCACATTTCAAAAATTTTACATTTGTTACTGCCAAATTTTATGTTTCCTTTTTGTAACATCTCACAAAACAAACACACTGTTGCTTATCTTATCCGTTTTTCTTCTTGGAGACAGGCTGAAATTTATCGGGTTTCCATCCATCCAGAGGCAGACGCTGCATGGCACCGAATACCTTAGTTTTCACATCGGGGTACTCCTTGGTCAGCTGCGCAATCAAAGTTTTGATTTCATGGCGCTTACTTTCCTTATCCATGGGACAGGGATTTTCCACAATGGGCAAATCCAGTTTATCACAGAGGTTGGCAATCGTTCCCTCCCCTGCATACAGCATGGGGCGAATCTGCCAGACTCCCGCACGGGTCATATGGGTCACAGGCTTAAAGCAGCTGAGTCGACCTTCAAAGAGCAGGCTCATGAGGAAGGTTTCCACCGCATCGTCGAAGTGATGCCCCAGTGCCAGCTTATTGAGGCTGCGTTCCTTGAGCACATCATTGAGGGCACCGCGGCGCATCTTTGCGCACAGTGAGCAGGGGTTGTCCTCCTTGCGCACATCAAAGACAATTTCGCGGATATCGGTTTTCACGCAGGTATAGTGCACACCGATTTCTTTGCACAGTTCTTCCACAGGAGTAAAGTCCATTCCCTCAAAGCCGAGGTCGATGGTAATGGCCTCCAAACGGAACTTTTTGGGGTAATAAGTCTGCAAATGAGCAAGGCCGCGCAGCAGCAGCATGGAGTCCTTTCCGCCGGAAACACCCACGGCAATGCCGTCGCCTTCCTCGATCATATGGTAGTCATCAATGCATCTGCGGAGCAGTCCGCTGAAGGAATTCAAATCGTTCATAAAACACCTTTTTCATCGTAAAATCGAAATTGAGGATTCGCGAGTATTTGCGAGAAAAACAGAGTATTTGAGAGTTTTAAATATTATTTCAAAAAATGCAAGAAATTAGTGTTGACTCTGATTTTTGTTTGTGGTATAAAAATAAAGCTTGCTTATGAGCATTATAAGTGAGCCACCGAAAATTGTCAAAATAATTTAACTTTATAATTGGAGGCACCAACATGTCCACTACTCTGGCAACCAAGGAAACCGTTGTTCGCAACTGGTACGTCCTGGACGCAGCAGGCAAGCCCCTGGGCAAGACTGCTGTTGCTGCTGCAGACCTGCTGCGCGGCAAGAACAAGGTAACTTACACCCCCAACGTTGACTGCGGCGACTTTGTTATCGTAATCAACGCTGATAAGGCAGTTCTGACCGGCAAGAAGCTGGAACAGAAGTACTACCGTCGTCACTCCGGTTGGGTTGGCGGTCTGAAGGAAGTTCAGTACAAGACCCTGATGAAGGAAAAGCCCGAACTGGCTATGGAACTGGCAGTTAAGGGCATGCTGCAGAAGAACAAGCTGGCTAACTCTCAGCTGACTCGTCTGCGCGTATTCCGTGGCGCTGAGCACAACCACGAAGCTCAGAAGCCCGTAGTCGTTGAATTCTAAGGAGGACACAGAACATGGCAGTTACTTATCAGAGCAAGAAGGCTTACACCTACGGCACCGGCCGCAGAAAGTCTTCCGTAGCAAGAGTTCGTCTCTTCCCCAACGGTGAAGGCAAGATCACCATCAACGGTCGTGATATCGACAACTACTTCGGTCTGGAAACCCTGAAGGTTATCGTACGTCAGCCCCTGACCCTGCTGGGCGTTGAAGGCAAGTTCGACGTAGAATGCACCGTTTCCGGCGGCGGCGTATCCGGCCAGGCTGGTGCAATCCGTCACGGCATCTCCCGTGCACTGCTTCAGTTCGATGCTGAGCTGCGTCCGGCTCTGAAGGCTGCTGGCTTCCTGACCCGTGACCCACGACGCTGACGGCAACATGACCTTTGACGGCCGTACAGGCATGTCATTGACTTGGAATGATTTGGGGCTTGTTGAAAAAGTAAGTCTGAACGATACGGATTTGGTGAATTATTCCTATCTTGCAGACGGTA
>JAFQPT010000051.1 GCA_017411665.1 Oscillospiraceae bacterium
CCAATCTCATTTTCCGTGACTATCTGCGTTCCAAAGATAAGGTACTGGAGCTTGCAAACTCCATTTTGGAAGCCCACATTACCGACACAGAGAACCAGCAAAATCACGCAGCTGAGCTGGAAGCCAAACAAAGGGAGCTCGCCGCACTGAATAAGAAAATGGATAACTTCATTGAAATGCGCTCCGAGGGAGATATCAGTAAAGAGCTGTTCCGCACCAAAACCGCAGAACTGGAGACTCAAATTACTCAGCTGCAAAATGACATTGAAAAGCTTTCCATAAAAACAGAAGAACCGTTGGTGGATAATTATGAAGAAAAGCTGACGGTATTGCGATACGCATTAGACCAGTACACAAACTGGAACGAAGACGAAAAAATCCCCGAATCCGTCATCGAAGCTTTTGTCGAAAAGATCCTTGTCACCAAGGATGAATACATCTGGTATCTACGCTTTGATGGTGACTCAGATGACCCGATCCACTGCAAAATCGAAGGAAAACGCAAAAACAGAACCAAAATCTCTATCGTATCCTCATTTTCCCCAGCCTGTGATAATAGCGCCACAGGCTGCTATCAAGGAAATTGGGTAATTGATTACCAAAAGTTCTTTAGCTTTACGGTAACTGTTGATGAAGCCAAGGAATATGCGTATTCCAAGGACAAACGTCGCAGAATTCTCCGTTGGAAAGACATCAAGGTAAATCTATATATCTAAAACAATTGACACCCCGATAATCGTACGATTATCGGGGTGTTTTCTGCATTATGCTCGACAAGCTCAACACTGGGTAAATGCCTATTTCTTCTACGTCTGTTTCACCTTAGGAATAGCAATGTGACCCAATAATCATAACCACTAGTAAACTAGTGGTTTGCTCAACCCCTATAAGGGGTATTACCCGCTGACTCCTAAAAGGGGTACTGAACATTTATTATCGCTTCAATAGTTCAACCACCAGCAAACTTGTAAACTCGATGTAATTGGTACGATAATCATCCAACATTTCTATTCAATATCAAATCACAACCTCTTGAATTTCAGTTATGCGGATCGCTAAACCATTTCTGTTAATTTAAGAGGTTATTTATGCCAAGGCGTTTATTTCCCCTGGTAGAACCAGGGTTTTATTTAAGCCTGAAGGCAACCAAGAAAAATCCCACTTTCAAGCCATTTGAAAGTGGGTTTTTCTATATTTGTCCATTTTTACGAATCTATTACATCTGAATTTTTCAAACACCTCATTGTGATTATACTTTCAAAATCATATCGCAATGGACTGCCTGTTTTTGATTGATGGGCAGGTATTTTCCAAATAAAAAGTTAATGCAAACAGACTGTCCAGAAAATTCACATTTTGTACTACCATATGATCATCACATCCCAGATCCTCATTCGTAAAATTCCAAATTGCAGGAACTCCGGCCAGTCTGATTTTTTCCGCAACTTCTTTGGCGGAATTTTTCGGTACAGTCAACATGCAAATATCGATGTTCTCCTGTTTTGCAATCTCCGAGAATTCATTAATATGATGAATTTCAATCCCATTCACCAATGTACCGACCAGTTCGGGAGAAACATCAAACGCCGCACATACATTGTAATTGTATTCTTCAAAGTCCATGTGCTCCAGCAGCGCATGCCCGATTCCACCAACACCTATCACCGCAATTGTGTGATTGCGTGTTAACCCAAGAATCCTGTGAATTTCCTGAATCAGATGTTTGATGTTATACCCATAGCCTTGTGAGCCAAAGCTTCCAAAGGCAGACAAATCCTGTCTGACCTGAGAAGGCGTTGAACCCAAAATTTGCGCAATCTGAGCCGATGATGTGCGCTCCAGTCCGCAATTTTTCATAGTATGCAAACAACGTAAGTATTTTGGCATACGGTTTATAGTGTTCGGAGAAATAGGAACAAATTTTTTCATATCGTTAACCCACCTTTATACGTTTGATTCTTAAAACAACAGACATCCGATTTAAAAAAGGATGCCTGTTGCTTCAAGGAAGTTTAATGAAAAGTCACCCAAGCATATAGTTTTCGAAAGAGGCTTATTCAAGGAGAGAAATTATTTATGGAGTGAACATGCTTACTGGTGCTTACATTTCAATTATTGATTCCGGTTATCCCATAACCAGCACATACAACAGAACAACAGATAATCCAACACCCATCATAATAATGCTGTATGCAAAGGAATATCGGAAACCGACACGGGGTTTTGGCATAGTGTCATAAGCCCCAAATTTTTCATCCTCATTGGGACATACATTACGGCTCTGACCGTAATACAGCAGACTGCTGAGCAGACAGACCGTTCCATCCACCAGAGTCTCCCCTGCACGTGCAATCACCGCACCGATAAAGGGCAGAATCACACAAATCAAGGGACGGTAAATCGCAGTTTCCAGATTGAGCTTCTCGGGCCAGCGGTCGGGATACCGTACACCGCTGCAGTCAGATTCAGTAAGCAGCGGACGAATCACCAGCAAGTACACTGCCGCCCCGATGCACAGGCTGATGAGCGCACCCTTCAAATTGATCCATGCGAAATAATGTACCGCATGGTCGGGTGCATGACCGTGCATAAAGCCACGGCCCATGGCAGCCAGACCATCCATAATACGATTGGGCAGCATACCCAGCACAGGCATAACAGCCACAAAGCAGGTCAAAGTTCCCATGGACAGCTTGCTTGCGTAGGGCGTATGCCAATGTGCCCCCTCATCGGGAGACTGTACAAACAGGCAAACAAATAGCTTCAGCATATAGGCCGCCGTCAGACCGCCTGCAAACAGGAACGCCCATTCCACTGCGGTAAACAGTGCTGCAGTTTCGGGCACCAGATGAATATATTCCACAATGCTTTCGTGGAGCAGTGTCTTGCTGACGTAGCCGTTGAGACCGGGCACACCTGCAAGGCTTGCCATAGGAATCCCCATCACCAGCATCAGCAGAGGCTTATCCTTACCAAATCCACGAAGCTTATTTAAATCATAGGTATGCGCAGTGCAGTAAATCACACCTGCCGCAGGGAACAAAATCAACTTCACAGAAGCGTGATTCACAATGTGCAGCAATGTGCCATCTACAGCCAG
>JAFQPT010000052.1 GCA_017411665.1 Oscillospiraceae bacterium
CACCTATGAATCCTATGGACTGAAAGGTGACAAACGTTTTCATCACGAAGTACCTACTGACGGCGCAGATACTGTGATTATCCAGCAGGGTATAAACGATATTATCCATCCTGTAGGTACCCATATAAATGCTTTCCGTCCTATGAGCGACCTGCCAACTGTGGACCAGCTGATAGAGGGTATAAAAAAATATATCGCCCAGGCAAGACAGTTTGGGTATAAAGTGTATGTAGGCACACTGCTGCCTATCGGTGGCTGGCGCACATACGCGCCTTTCAGAGAAGAAATGAGAAACCGGTTCAATAACTGGATTCGTACCACAGACCTGATTGACGGATATATAGATTTTGACAAAGCACTGGCAGACCCTGAAAAGCCTGAATATATGCTGCCACTGTATGACAGCGGTGACCACCTGCACCCAAGTGCCGCTGGTTATAAAGCTATGGCAGATGCAGTATTGAAAGAAATTATAGAATAAAATAAATCCACGTTTCAAAGGAGAGATATCATGAAAAAGATAATAGCAATTAACGGCAGCCCACGCAGTAATGGCAACACCGCACAGCTGATTAACGAAGCCGCGCTGGGAGCAAAGATTGAAAATGCACAGGTAAAGGTTATCGACCTGTACAAGCTGGAAAAATTCACCGGTTGCATTTCCTGTTTCGGCTGTAAACTGCCTGCAAATCTGGGCAAATGTGTGTGCAAAGACGGCCTTACTGAAGTGCTGGAAGAAATCAGAACTGCTGACGGGGTGATTATCGGCTCTCCAAACTATCTGGGCGACCTGTCTGCCGGTTTCCGTGCATTGTACGAAAGACTGATTTTTCAGTACATTTCATATAAAAAGGAAAATCCAAACTACAGCGAAAGAAAAATACCTGTGCTGCTGATTATGACCAGCAATGCTGACGAAGATTTTTATGATAAAATCGGTTACACAGCTATGCTGGAAAAATACAAAGCAAACTTTGAAAACTTTGTAGGTCCTGTAAAGGTGATGACATCCGGCAGAACAAAACAGGTAAATGACTATGACAGATATAACTGGACAATGTTTAACCCTGAAGAAGTGCTGAAACGCCACGAAACAGTGTGGCCAATGGAAAAAGCCAAAGCATACGCCCTGGGAGCGAAAATGGTTTCAGGTCATTGGGAAGAATAACAAAAAAACAAAAGAGTGTATCACAAGGTAGTTTCCAATAAGACAGTATGAGAACATTACTGGCATAGGGTAGCTGCCGTACAGGAGTGCGACAAGAAAAATTGGCGATACTTGGTTTTCACAACCAGGTATCGCCTTTTTCTATCTTTAACAGAATGTTTGAGTCTTACTGGAGGTACATATGATGCAGGAACTGAACTATATCCGTTGCGGTGATTACTATATTCCCGATATTCGTTTACCGGAGGAAAATAGACCTATTGGTCGGTGGGGGCGTATGCACAGAGATTACATCAAGGAACACAACCCTATCCGCTTCAATGATCTGTGTCTTAGCGGCGAATTGTGGACGTATCTGGCTGATTTGAACGAGCAGGCACAGCGACGCCTTGAACTTATCATCGAACAAATGAAAGTGTCTGAGGGCGTAACAGAGGGTATGAAAGCATCTGACCAGATGGCATGGGTTGGTGCTATGAACAGCATCCGCAACCGAGCAGAGGAAATCATCCTCCGTGAGATGATCTACGAGGAGGATGACGTATGAGAATCCTTGAAGAATTTTGGTATGGCAATATTGAGCCAACCGAGTATGACACGTCCTCTTGCAAAGAATACAAGAAGCTACTGGAGCTGATTTGCAGGAACGAAGAAAAGCTCAAAGCCACCATGACAGACGAACAGAAAGAATTGTTTGAAAAATACACCGATTGCGTGCGAGAGTATCAAACCATCACGGATTGCTTGATATTTCAGAACAGCTTTAAGCTGGGAGCCAGAGTGATGCTGGAAGTCATGGAAAAATAAACTACTTAACAAGAGCCGCAGTCCGTTGGATTGCGGCTCTTAGCTTTGATTTATATAACTATTTGTCTTAATACAAATTTAATGCCGTGAAAATGACGCTAATACGCACTTCATGTGCTGTATGCGATAATTATAGTAGAAAATTTACGATGGGGGTAAAGATATGATACGAATCGGGAAACGATTATCTTCATCTCAAATTATTATCCTTGGCTTTGCCGCATTAATTTTGATTGGCAGCTTGCTGTTGATGTTGCCAGTATCTACGCAGGACGGCAGGAGTGCAAATTTTTCAGATGCCTTGTTTACTGCAACATCCGCTGTCTGTGTTACCGGGCTGATTGTACAGGATACGGCAACCTATTGGAGTACATTCGGGCAGGCAGTAATCATTGCACTAATTCAAATTGGCGGTATGGGTGTTGTCACCGTTGCGATTGCCATTTCAGCATTCTCCGGAAAACAAATCAGTCTGAAACAGCGTAGCACGATGCAGGAAGCCATATCTGCCCATAAAGTGGGCGGAATCGTCCGGCTAACCGGATTCATCATTAAGATGACGATTATCTTCGAACTTCTTGGTGCAGTCATCATGGCTCCAACATTCTGTAAGGAGTTCGGCGTGCTGAAAGGAATATGGTATGCCGTATTCCACTCCATTTCCGCATTTTGTAATGCCGGATTTGATTTGATGGGCGTAAAAACACCGTATTCCTCTCTTACATATTTTATGGATAATCCGGTCATCAATTTTGTAATTATGTCATTGATCATAATCGGCGGCATTGGATTCATGACATGGGATGACATTAAGGCAAATAAGCATCATGTCCAGAAATACAGGATGCAGAGCAAAGTTATCCTGATAACTACTGCAATGTTGATTTCACTTCCGGCTCTGTACTTTTTCTTGTTTGAGTTTGGGGACAAACCGATGGGCGAACGCATTTGGAGTTCCCTATTCCAGTCCGTTACGCCGAGGACTGCGGGATTCAACACCGCAGACTTGACGCAGATCAGCGAAACAGGTACAGCAATCACTATCATGCTGATGCTCATCGGCGGTTCCCCCGGCTCAACGGCAGGCGGTATGAAAACCACAACACTCGCTGTTTTGTTTTCTACCGCAATCTCTGTATTCAGACGTAGAGAGCATACACACTTTTTCGGGCGCAGAGTGAATAACGATACTGTCAGAAATGCAGCAACAATTCTGATGATGTATGTCGTCCTGTTCCTGACAGGCGGGTTCTTGATTAGTAACATTGAAAATCTCCCGTTGCTTACCTGCCTGTACGAAACATCGTCCGCAATCGGAACGGTCGGATTAACTCTTGGCATTACACCAAATCTTGGAATTGCATCTCAGATTATTCTGATTGTCTTAATGTACATTGGCAGAGTGGGAGGTCTTACACTGATCTTCTCGGC
>JAFQPT010000053.1 GCA_017411665.1 Oscillospiraceae bacterium
CCTATGGCGGGCGTGTACCGAGCATTGCAATCGAACGACTCAGCAAACTGACTGCCAACGGAGCAAAGGCAATTTTGAACTGCGTTTACGGCAACCGCAAATGGGATGACACTTTAACGGAATTACAGGATACTCTGGAATCTCGCGGATTTATCTGCGCAGCCGCCGTTGCCGCCGTAGCGGAGCACTCCATTTTCCGTCAATTCGCTGCAGGTCGTCCCGATGCCGATGATGCATCACAGCTGGCTGAATTTGCAGCAAAAATACAAGCAGTGCTGGACGAAGGCTCTTTCGGTACCTTAGTCCTTGCAGGCAGTCACGGCAGTTACAAAGAGTATGGCGGTGTCCCCTTCAAGCCTCAAGGCACTGAAAATTGCGGAAGCTGCGGACTGTGTGCGCAGCTGTGTCCCGTTGGCGCAATTCCCACAGAGAACCCCAAAGCTACCGATGCGGACAAGTGCATCAGCTGTATGCGCTGCATTGCGGTTTGTCCCAAGCACGCCAGAGATTTCGATACGGCATTTTTGGCAGAGCGTGCCGAAAAAATGGCACCTGTACTGAGCGGACACAAGGAAAACCACCTGTTTCTCCCCGAATGATCTATAAATTCAAACGCCAAGGGAAAGTCTTTTCCTTTCCCTTGGCGTTTCCATTTTAAAACAATGTGGCGGGTGAATGAGCATAGAAGACTGTTTTCGGTTCGTTCTCCAGCACCAGCTCCCAGTCTGCCGACAACTGCGGATTTTCCTCGTAGCCATCCAGATATTCGATTGGCTCCAAATCCCCCACAAAGCAGCTCCCCTCATCCAGAAACAGCGCAACACAATCTGCACTGTGACTGGGTATGGAGCAGATTTCTCCGTCTATTCCCAGCTTTTTCAAAAACCCCCTGCTCTCTTCGCAGGAAATCACTGTGGCATCCGTCTCGCGAATGGGCTCATAGGCAAGGCGCTGCTCTCTCGCAAAAATAGCATCGGAATAATGGACATAGGGTATCTGCACATCCATCAGCAAAAGCTGCACGCCCTGTTTCATCAATTCACTGACCAGTCCCATATGGTCGGGATGATAATGAGTCGTCAGCACATAGGTTATATCACCGACCCGAATCCCGCTCTGTTTGATTGCTTTATAAAACGCAGGCAGCGTTCCTGCCATATCCGTATCCACAAGGAGGTTACCATTTGTGCCATGAATCAGAAAGGTATTGGTATTTCCGTAGCGTAATCGTGTGACCATATGCGCAGCATTCCTTAAATACAAAGTAAGCAGCTTCATTATAGCATAAAAAAGGCCTTCGATTATACCCCCTCTTTTTTCTTTCCCTCCAAATCTTCTTTACATTTATTTCAGAATAGCAGTACAATACAATAAACTCAACACCCACAAGAGTATATAAAATGGACAGCATTAAAATCAGAATTTTTCACACGGGAACAGTCTGCGTTTCTCCTGCACTGCCCTTTGGCGGAAACGAAAAGAATCCCCTCAAGGCATCTCCGATTTTCACAAAAAAGTCCGACAGAATCCGGCTGCCTGTCTCTTCTTATCTGATTCAGCATCCCAAGGGAAAAATATTGTTTGACTGCGGATGGCACAGAGACATGATTCCCTCCGGAGTCTGTGAAGACAAAGTCGCCCAAAGAAAATCCCTTGCATGGATTCGAGAGCAAAGTATGAGCGAAAACTGTCTGGCATCCCTTGCCAACCACGATGCGGACGTCATCCCCCACGAAATCCTAATTTGACGGCATTGTATTTTTGTTTGTTTTCTTATATAATTAATTCAGAAGTCGGTACACGGAAAATGTTGGGATGTTTCTCCCCGGTGACATTTTCCATGAAACGGCTTCTTTTTTGTGCCTCGCAATTGCAATACTCCTTACGAAATGATACAATCAGTTCATTCTATTTTTAATCACAAGGAGCCTTGACCCATGTGGATTTCCGAAAAATATACCACTGCACCCGCCAATGCCCGCTGTGCCGTGGAAACCGCAGCCTTTGCGCTGCTGGATGAATTGAAGATTCCCTACACCCGTGTGGAGCACGACATTGCCGACACCATGGAAGACTGCGCCGTTATTTCCGACGTGCTGGGGATTCGCATCTGCAAAAACCTTGTGCTGTGCAACCGTCAGCGCACAAGCTATTATCTGCTGACCATGCCCGAAAACAAGCCCTTTGTCACTAAAAATCTCAGCCACCAGATTGGCTCCTCCCGCCTATCCTTTGCTCCTGCGGAGGATATGGAACAGCTTCTGGGCTGCACCCCCGGCTCCGCCAGTGTACTGGGCCTAATGAACGACACGGAGCATCGAGTCAAGCTGCTGATGGACAGAGAGGTATATGAGGCAGAGTGGTTTGGATGCCATCCCTGCAAAAACGACGGCAGCCTTCGCATCAAGACCGCCGACCTGCTGCAGGTATTTCTCCCTCACATAGGACATACCGTTACCGTAGTGGAGCTGTAATAATGAAACAAGAAATCAATACTTATACGACCCGCAATCAAGGTCTGGATTATTTGAAATTCATCTGGCCCTTTTGGGAAGAGAATTCCCCTACATTCTCGTTAGAAACTTTTTATTCGTCGGCCTTCCCTATGTTTTGCTCGGTGACATGCTTTACAAAGCCAAGCCCACCGCAAAAAGCAGTACATGCATTCTGCTCACGGTTTTGTTTATATTCACAACCTTAGGCGAACGGTTCGTATTAACGAACCTTTCATTAAACGCAACCAGAGATCACTATCTCAGCACAACACTTCTTTCCGTTGTCATCTTTTTGTCAGCTCTCAACCATAGAGATGGCGCTCATAGCCGGCTATATAAAAACTGCTGCATGATTGGCTCAAATCTTTCCACAAGCATCTACATTCTTCATCCCATCTGGATTGATTTTCTGCTGCGTGCGGTAAACAGATGGATTGGCAATGATTCCGTACGTGAAATATTGGCATATGGATATCCGTTTTTCATTTTTCTGATTTCCGGCATAAGCGCATGGCTCCTGCACATTGTCAGCAAACGACTCAAAAACCATCTGCACACCACATAGAATCTATCATTTCATACAATGCCAAACAGAGCGCCGCTCCCATAGGAGTGGCGCTCTGTTTGATTGATTCACTTTTTGATTCCTGTCACCTGATACATCGTATCATTTGACAGCTTTACGCAAACATCCAAACTCTTTTCAAAGAGACCTGCAAGCGTATCCTCGTGCATTAAGCCCATCGAAACTTTGGAAGCACTTCCCTGATGACAGCGGTCGATTTCCGCACGGCTCATTCCATGGGCAACCGTCAGCTTCCCGCCTTGCTTC
>JAFQPT010000054.1 GCA_017411665.1 Oscillospiraceae bacterium
ATGGTAGGGATCATTTGGTATGCCGTCAAAAAGCAGCGCCTGTCTTCCTTAAAATACACGATGCTGCTCTTTGTTGCGGTATTGCTGAATATCGGTGTGTGGGCAGTTGAGCAGGGGATAAATGAGAGTTTTGAATTTTTATCTGTGTCTTATATCGTGACGGAAGTAATCCTTCTGCTGGTTTACAGTATGCTTCGTGATTACGGCCTTGTCCAACCGGGAGGACAGCTCGTTAGTATTCAAATGCTGCCTCAGAAAAATACACAGACCGGGCCCGTTGCACTTCCTCCCGATATGGAAGAACTTTTCCATACCTTTGCGGAGCATTGGTCGCAGCTGACGGCTACGGAGCGCAGAATCGTGCAGCACTATGCTGACGGCTTGGATGTCAACGAGGTGGCGGAGGTGTGCTTCATCAGTATTCATACTGTGCGAAAGCATAATGCCAATATCTATCATAAGCTGGGCGTAGGGTCTCGCGACGAGCTGATTTTGTATCTGGATTTGTTCCGTCGATGCGGCAGACTGGATGAATTGGTTGTAAATTAAATATGGAAATTTCTCACAGGAGGGCATTTTGCCCTCCTGTTTTTTGTTACATGAGAACGAAAAGATGGGGAAAGTCAAGGGCTATGCCAAAATTTGTGGTTATCGATATGACCAACTATTTGGTGAAAATATTGGTGAAAGTGAACTAATCAAATTGAGTATTTGGTCGTTTTGTGTCAAAAATACACAATGGGGTAATGGAAACGAGGGGATTTGGAGGGTAAATTCATACTAAAGAATAGTATATGTATATTCGAATATAGGAAGCGGAAAGGAGGATGAAGCATGAAGAGAAAGATTATTGAGCGGCTAATCGATCGTTCGGATCAAAACTCATTTGGCAGTGCCTTGTGCTGTGAATCCTGTGGAAAGACCTGGGTTAGTCAGCGTGTCAAGTTTTCCAAGGAAAATGTCTCCCCTGCAACAGAAGGGAAGAAGATTGTGTTCTCGGTTCTTTATGAACGGGAACGGGAACAGGCTCGGCAAAAGGCGGCTCAAAACGCATCTTACCACTTTAATCTCTGCCCCATTTGCGGACAGATGGTTTGCAACGACTGCTTCCTCGTGTGTGAAGATCTCGACATGTGCAAAAGTTGCGCGGAGAGACTTCATGAAAAAGGCGAACCGGTATATCTTCGTCAGACAAACGATGTGTTTGTCGGCTGACGTGACATAGAAACAAATTCATTTTACGGATAAATATGAAAGGAGAAACAATATGGGTCTTATTAATGCAGCATTGGGCAGCGCAGGTGGCGTGCTTGCCGATCAGTGGAGAGACTATTTCTACTGCGAAGCAATTCCTTCCGACGTTTTGATGGTCAAGGGCAAGAAGCGTGTGACCGCCAGATCGGCTAACAAGAAGGGCAGTGACAACATCATTTCCAACGGCTCTATCATCAACATCAACGAAGGTCAGTGCATGATGATCGTGGAATCCGGTCTGATCGTGGATGTATGCGCAGAGCCCGGCGAATATGTGTATGATACCTCCACTGAACCCTCCATTTTTACAGGAGATCTGGAAGGCAACATTAAGGCTGTATTCCAGACTATGGGTAAGCGTTTTACCTTCGGCGGAGAAGCACCCAAGGATCAGCGTATCTACTTCTTCAACACCAAGGAACTGACAGGGTTCAAGTTCGGCACCCCCAATCCCGTGGCATTCCGCGTAGTGGATGAACGTGCAGCAATTGATATTGACGTGGGGCTGCGCTGCTTTGGTACATACAGCATTAAGCTGGTCAACCCCCTGCTGTTCTATAAGGAAATTGCCAGCAACGTAGCTGACGAATTCAAGTACAGCGAAATCGAAGACCAGATGAAGAGTGAACTGCTGACTGCTCTGCAGCCTGCATTTGCAAGAATTTCCGCAATGGGCGTTCGCTACTCTGCACTGATGGGGTACACCAAGGAAATCGGTCAGGCTCTGCGTGAAGAACTGTCTGCAGACTGGTCCGAAGGTCGCGGTATCGAAATCAAGAAGTTCGGTATTTCCTCTCTGAATGTAGATCCCGAAGACGAAAAGATGCTGAAGGAAATGCAGCGCAATACCGCGTTCATGGATCCCACTCGCGGTGCTGCTCACATGGTTGGCTCTACCGGTTCCGCTATGCAGACTGCAGCCGGCAACACCGGCGGTGCGGCAATGGCATTTATGGGCATGGGTATGGCACAGAACGCAGGTGGCGTAAACGCACAGAACCTGTATGCAATGGGCGCCCAGCAGCAGGCAGCGGCACCCGCAGCACCTGCAAACGGTTGGAAGTGCTCCTGCGGTAACACTGTCAGCGGCAATTTCTGTCCTGTATGCGGCAGCAAGAAACCCGAACCCAAGCCTGTGGATGGCTGGCAGTGTTCCTGCGGCGCAACCGCAACCGGTAAGTTCTGCCCTGAATGCGGCAGTAAGAAGCCCGAGCCCAAGCCCGCTGATGGTTGGACCTGTCCCTCCTGCGGTGCAGCGGTCAGCGGTAAGTTCTGCCCCGAATGTGGGACCAAGAAGCCCGACCCCAAGCCCGAAGGCTGGACCTGCAGCTGCGGTGCGGTGAATAAGGGTAAGTTCTGTGCGGAATGCGGCGCAAAGAAGCCCGAAGCAGCGCCCAGATACAAGTGCGATAAGTGCGGCTGGGAACCTGCTGACCCCACCAAGCCTCCCAAGTTCTGCCCCGAATGCGGTGACCCTATCAACGCAGCGGATATCATTTAATGCGGAATCGTTTTTTATACGGTTTGTGCATTCTCCTGAGCCTATTTGGCTTGGGAGGGTGCACCGAACAGACAAACGAGCTTCCCAAGGGAACGCTTACCGAGCTTTATTACGAGAGAACGAATCCCACTGTTTACGGTGACGATTTTTGGATTTGTATGAACTCTGCGGAAATCGTGGAGCTGCATGCAATGCCCGATGAAATATATGAGCCCTATGATTATGTGGACGTGACCCACATGGCAATTGATTCCGAAACATGGGCAATGGTACAGAAATATGTGGCGGCGCTATATCCTGCTCTTGAAATGCAGAAGTCAAGCCCTTTGGATGATTCCGTGGAAGAATGGTTCATGTTGGATGGGGGAGACACAAACTACTTGATGCTGACATGGGAAGTGGATGGTGTACAGCGAACCTATACATATAATATTCCGCCTACCGATGAGAAGCTGGCGTTTGTTGACTATTTGAAGGCGCTTTCCGACAGCATCATTTCCGACAGCATACAGGAGGCACAATCATGAGAAGACGCGCATCCCTCGATGCAGGATTTTGGATGGCATTCTTTTTGAATCTGTTTTTCCAAAGTGAATGGCTTGGGTTTGCGGTGGTGATGCTGGTGCTGCATTACCTGCTGGAGCTGCCACTGCTGTTTGTATGGCTGTGTCTTGGAATCTGGGTGTTCTGGGCGCTAGCAATCACACTGTTTACATCGTGGCTTTCCCGTACAAGCAATGTGACAAATACCCCCGGAAGTAAACGAGCTTCCGAACGAATTGGTAAATTCAAAAACGAAAATAAATGAGGAGAGAATATTATGGCATTATTCGGTAATTTGTTTAAGAAGAAAACATGTGCGATTTGCGGCGGCGAAATTGGTCTGCTGGGCAACCGCAAGCTGGAAGACGGCAATATGTGTAAGGACTGCGCAAAGAAGCTTTCCCCCTTCTTTGATGACCGTCGTCACTCTACCGTGGAACAAATCAAAAAGCAGCTGGAATACAGAGAAGAAAACCGCAAGGAGCTGGCAAACTTCAATCCCACCCGCAGCATCAGCAGCTACGACCAGGTGCTGATTGA